>JAAFHI010000471.1 GCA_013298335.1 Actinomycetota bacterium | reverse complement strand
TCGAAAAACCTCGACGCGGAAAGGTGCTCCGCGTCGAGGATGAGGAAGTCGTTCGCCAAACCCTGAAATTTGAAGAACCGGATGGAATCAGAACTCATGTTCGGTGGCGTCGAAGTAGGTTATTTTCTTGAACTGGCGGTAGCGGTCGTTGATCTCTTCCTTGGTGAGCTGGGAGAGACGGTCGCTGCCGAAGGATTCGATGTTGAACGAGGCCATCACCGAACCGTAGATCATGGCCTTGCGGAGCGAGTCTTCATCAAAACCGCCGCCGGTGGCCGAGAGATACCCCATCACGCCGCCCGCGAAGGTGTCGCCCGCGCCGGTCGGATCGACCACGTTTTCCTGCGGATAGCCCGGCATCGCGAAGAACGAATCCTCCCCGAACAGGGTCGCGCCGTATTCGCCGCGCTTGACGATGAGCCGTTTCGGCCCCATGGCCATGATTTTCTTCGCCGAGCGGATGACGTTGGAATCCTCGGCGAGCTGGCGCGCTTCCTCGTCGTTGATGATGAGCAGGTCGATGTTCTTCAGGGTTTCGCGGAGTTCGGACGGCGTGCCGTGAATCCAGAAATCCATGGTGTCCATCGCGACCAGCTTCGCATTCGACTGGGCCTGCACATCGCGCTGGAGCGACGGGTGGGCGTTGCCGAGAAACAGGTACGGCGTATTCTTCTTGGATTCCGGAACCACCGGTTTGAAGTCGGCGAACACGTTGAGTTGCGTGTCGAGCGTGGTGCGCGTGTTGAAGTCGTATCCGTACTCGCCGGCCCAGCGGAAGGTCCTTCCACCCGCCTTGCGTTCGAGATTCGTGATATCGACCCCGTGCTTGTTGAACACTTCCTCATGCTCGGCGGTGAAGTCCTCGCCGACGACGCCGACGATGCTCACGTCGGTGAAATAGGAAGCCGAAATCGAGAAGTAGGTCGCGGCGCCCGCGAGGATGTTTTCACGCTCCCCGAACGGCGTCTTGATGTGGTCGAACGCGACCGTCCCGACAACCAGAATGCTCATGGATGATTCCCCTTTAGGTATTTTCGATTGATGATTGATGATTTTCGATTGCGGGAGGAACTTTACTGGGCGCGGCGCGGGGCGCGCGTTCCCGGCAAGACGAAAAATGACAAACAAAAATCGTTCGGACAAAAAATCGTGGCTGTTCAACGAACAGTTCCGGGACCTGGCTGAACCGGTTCGAATCCCGAAACTTTGGAGCGCCGTTCATCGTACGCGCGCGATCCTATTATATATATGATTCGTGGCGCTTCATTCCCTTGCTTCACGCGACGAACGGAATTTCCAGACGTCTTCAATCGAAAATTTTCAATCAGAAGTTTTCAATCGAAAATCACTTCACCATCGTGCCGATGCGATTCCAGCGGAAGGCCGAGCCGCCTTCCTGATTGACCGAGGCGTAGACGAACATCGGGCGTCCGATGATGTAGTTGCGCGGGACCGGGCCCCAGAAGCGGCTGTCGAGGCTGTTGTCGCGGTTGTCGCCCATGGCGAAGTAGCAGTTTTCGGGAATCTTGAAGGGACGGCCCACGCCGTAGTGCGGCTCGCTCTTGTAGTCGCGGAAGCGTCCATCGGACCCGTTGGGCGACTCGGTCGAGATTTCGTCGGTCCGGGAGTCGAACTCGTAGTCGCTGCCGGGCCGGTGATACGCCTTCCAGGTTGCCTGATCGTTCTTCTTTTCGGACAGGATGGTCAGGTGGCCGTTGTCCTGCGGGTCGGGTTCGGCGATGACGTGGGTTTCGGGGATTTCCTTGCCGTTGATGTAGACCCGCTGGCCGCGAATCTCGATGGTCTCGCCGGGAAGGCCGATGACCCGCTTGACGAAGTTCTGGACTTCGTCCTGCGGGTATTTGAACACGATGATGTCGCCCCGCCTGATTTCCCGGTGCGGGGTGAAGCCGTTCATCGGGAGCCCACCGGCAAAACCGAAAACGTATTTGTTCACCAGCAGAAAATCGCCCGAATTGATCGTGTTCTGCATGGATCCCGTCGGAACGTTGACCGACCGCAGAATGAAGGTGATGCCGAAAATCGCCATGATCAGCGTGGTCAGGATCAGTTCGGCCATTTCGCGAACCGGTGACCGCGGCGGGTGCTGCGGTGCTGTTCCATCCGTTTCCGCGTTTTTACTGTCCTTTTCGCTCATTCGGAAAACTCCCCGGGTGCTTTACCCAAAACCCAAAACCCAAACCCCAAACCCCAAACCCCAAACCCCAAAACCTAAAACCTAAACATTGAACCGGAAATGGATGATGTCGCCGTCGCTGACGATATATTCCTTGCCTTCGAGGCGCAGTTTTCCGGCTTCCTTGCACTTGGCTTCCGATTTGTACTCGATGAAGTCGGCGTAGGCGATGACTTCTCCGCGAATGTAGCCGCGTTCGATGTCGGAGTGAATCTTGCCCGCCGCGCGCTGGGCCTTGGTGCCGCGCTTGATCGTCCACGCCCGGCATTCGTCCTCGCCGGCGGTCAGGAAGCTGATGAGGTCGAGCATGTCGTAGGCCGCGACGATGAACCGGTCGCGGGCCGGGGATTCGATGCCGAGTTCCTTGAGGAATTCGACCTGTTCCTCGGGTTCAAGCTGGGCGATTTCCATTTCGGTCAGCCCGCACATCGAAATCACCTTGGCGATGCCGCGTTCGGCGGCGCGGGCGGCAACGGCTTCGGGCACGCCCGCCGCGATGTCGCTTTCGGCGACGTTGAGCAGGATCATCTGGGGCTTTTGCGAGAGAAAGCGAAATCCCGAGATGAGCTGGTGGGATTCCTCGTCGAATTCGAGTTCGCGCAGAGGGCGTTCGTTTTCGAGGGCTTCCTTGCACTGCTCGAAGAGTTCGCGCTCGCGCGGGTTGACCTTCTGCTCCTTCTTCATCCGGTTGAGGCGGTTTTCGACCTGGATGAGGTCGGAAATGATCAGTTCGGAGTCGAAGGCGGCAATGTCGCGGGCCATGTCGGCGGGCTGGGAGAGCGCCGGGTTTTCGAACCCGCGCACGACCTGCACCAGCGCCTCGACGTCGCGCATGTTGTTGACCAGCTTGGCGTCGAGTCCGGTGGCGGAGCGTCCGTCGGTCGTTTCCGGGCCGGCGACGTCGGTGAACGACACCTCGGCGAAGGTCCGTTTCTTCGTTTTGTAGATGTCGCCGAGCGTGTCCACCCGCGCGTCGGGGACCTTGATGTTGCCGAGATTGGCCTTGTCCTTGCCGCCGTAGCCGCCGACTTCGGCGCTGAGTCCGGTCAGCGTGTTGAAAATGGTCGTTTTACCGGCGCCGGCAAAACCTACGATTCCGACTTTCATAGTGATTGATTCCGAAAGAATGGTGTCGAGGGGAAAATCCCCGATGGTGAACGGACCGGGGTTATTTCTGAGGGCGATTGGTTTGAACCACCGCCAGCGAGCGCACATAGGCGACCAGCGCCGGAATGTCCGATTCGGGGCCGGCGTGCTTCGGCATGGTGCCCTTGCCTTCGCGGATGGACCGGGCGAGCTGTGCGTCCGTTTTTTTGCGCTGCCAGCCCGCGTCCCTGAAATTTGGCGCGCCCTGCACGATCGGGGCGCCGTCCCTGGCGTGGCAGGCCACGCAGCCGCCCGAACCGGTGTAGACCTTTCGGCCCTTCGCGGCGGGCGTCGCCGGTTCGGTTTTCTGACCGGCCTGAACGCTTCCGAACAGGAGGGCGAAAAATAGGAAAATGAAGAGACGGAGTCGGGCGGTATTCATCGGTTCCTCGCTTATTGCTGTTCCCGCGGCGTTTTGGGGAAAACCGTGTCGGCCTTGTTTTTCGGTCGCGCCGTCGAATCCGGCGTGCCGTCGGCGGCCTTGCCCGAACCGGATTCCAGCGCGGCGGTTCCGAGAAACCGGATGTAGTAGATCAGCAGTTCGATTTCCTCGTCGGTGCCCTGACCCGCCTTGAAGGCGGGCATCCGGTCGCCCTTGCCGTTCTTGATGGATTTCGCGATGACTTCGTCCTTTTGGGCCGACTGCCAGGCGGTGGTCGTGAAATTCGGCGCGCCGGCAATTTTTCCGCGACCGTCGGGGCCGTGACATCCGGCGCATCCGTTGCCTTCATAAAGGTTTTTGGCCGCCGTTTTCTTGTCGGGCGGCGGCGCGGGGGCCGGGGCCGCCGTTGGGGCCGGCGGAGGCGGTGCCGGTTTCTCGGAACA
>JAAFHI010000427.1 GCA_013298335.1 Actinomycetota bacterium | reverse complement strand
GATCTTGTCCGCCACCGGGACCTTGTCGGTGGCCACCGTTTCCTTGTTGCCCGGCAGCGGGTAGAAGGTCCGGGTCACTTCGCACCACGACAGTTTTTCCTCGACCGAGACGACGGTCAGTGAGCCGACGAGGCGTTCGACCGAGCCGAGCTTTTCGCCCGAGGCAGGGTCCTTGATGATGCGTTCTTCCTCGACCACCAGAAATTCCTGTCCCTTTTTGATTCCGGACGCCGCGCCGAGATTGATCGCGACCCGTCCGCCCTGGTTGGCCACGACGTAGCCCTTGAGCGGGGCCATCTGGTTGAGCCGTTCCGCGAATTGCCGGGCGATGGAGGGCATCGCGGCCTGATACATCGAGAATTTCTGCTGGTCGGTCAGCGTCGGGAGGTCCTGTTTCTGACCTGAAAGGGTGGAAAGCAAGCCCGAGACGGCCCGCATCTTCGAAGAATTCAGATTGGCTGATCCCCGGCAAATGATTGAAATATTGACGTTTCCGGTCGAAACCTCAATGAGCTGGACGTGCGCGCTGACTTCAACTTCATCGCTGCCGCCCTCCCGGTTGATGGTGTAATCGAGCACCTCGCCGGAAACGATGTAATCCGCGCCGATGAGTTTTCCGACCTTCTGGGCGGCTTTGGGATCGACCAGTTCGGAGTTGTTCAATTGAAGTTCGGTCAGAACCTGACTCAGTTGCAGGCGGTCCACCAGTTCAAAATTGCTGTAGGTGACCAGCCCGTTGGTCAGTTCGGCTTCCAGCAGCGAAACCGTCTGGGCGTCCTGAGCCCGGCTGAAAGGGGCGATGGCAACCCGTTTCTGTTTCGCGGGAGGTTTCGACAACTGGGCCGAAACGGTCAGTGGCGCGAGTCCCGCAATGAAGCAGAGCAGAGCGATAAGGCATTTGAATTGAATGATTTTCATTGGTTTCCCTCGATTTATTTCTTGCCGGCTTTTTTGGCGCTTTTCTCGATGTCTTCGAGCAGGGCCACGCCTTTGCGTTCGACCTCGATGAGCGACATCGAGGGCTGAACCACCGAGAACACCGGTCGCAGGTCGTAATTGACGCCCTCCACCGGAACGCCGGCCTGAGGTGAATTGGTGGCGTAAATCAGACCGAAGGCAACCTTGTCGTCCACCGAGGCCACGACCAGCCGGGCAATCGGTTTTTTCTCGGAGGAAAGGACTTCTCCCGTCACCGGGTCGCGAATGACGTTCCCGTCGGCAAAGATCAGAAATTCCTGTCCGACGCGCGCGCCGCCTTTTTCCCCGATGCTGATATAGGCGTACGCGCCCGCGACTTCGACCACGTATCCCTTGAGGGGTGTCAGTATGTTGATGCGATCAATGAACTTGCGGGCGATTTCGGGGGCGTAGAGCCGGTAGGCCCGCAGGGCGAGGTCTTCGCGTAAAACCATATTGCCCCGGCCATCCGAGGCGGTGACCTGCCCCTTCACGACGGTCGAGAAGTTGTCCGCGATCTTGATGGCCCCGGTTTCGACCTCGATGAGCTGGAGTTGCGCCTTGATTTCGAGCTTGTCGGCGGTAAAGAACCCGCTTTTCACGTCGGTGCCCATAAACCGTCCGACCACGATGTAGTTCGCGCCGACCAGTTTTCCGACTTTCTGGGCGGTTGCCGGGTTCACGAGGTCGGTGTTGTTGAGTTTTTGCTCGCCGAGAATCTTGTTCAACTGGTTGCGGGCCACGACGACCTGAAACCGGCTGTAGTTGACGAGGGTATCGGTGAGTGACGTTTCGAGAACGCGGTCGCCGAGTCCGAGCGGGGCGACCGCGATGCGCGGGCGGGTGTCTTTGGGGGGGGTATCAACCGGGACGGCGGGCTCGGCCTTGGGGGCCGGTTTGGCCGATTCCGGTGCTTTTTCCGGTTCGGATTTGGGCGGGTCCGCCGGTTTTGGCCCGCGTGGGGCTTTTTTTCGGGTCTGGGCCGGTGATTGAGGGGTTGAAATCAGCCCGGTCGAAATGGCGACCAGGCAAAAAATCAGAATTTTGGATATGCCTGCGGAAATGTTCATAGGGGTGTTACTGGATTTGGTATGGAGTTTCGGAAACTGCGAAGCAAACCTCGATACGACGAAAGTCGTCCGGGCGTTTCGGGAACGATCATGGGTCGTTCGGGTCAGCCCAATTGCCAGAGTTTGATGAGGGCATCGGCGCCGCCGGATACCAGCCAGCGGCCATCGGGTGAGAAAGCCAGGGCATGGGCCGCGCCGTCGTGCGCCTCGACGCTCGTCACGATTTCGCCGCTGGTGAGCGACCAAAGGTTGACGAGTCCGTTCCAGTCGGCTGAAGCAAGCCACGTGCCATCGGGCGAGACGGCCAGCGCGCGGACGGATTCCCGATGGCCGTTGAGGACGTGCAGCGGTTCGTCGCCGACGTAACCGCTCCACAGGCAGATCGCGTGATCGCGACCGGCGGAGACGACGATATTGCGGTGGGGAAGGTAGACGAGGGCCGTTGGCGCGTGGCCGGGGCGCGAAAAAACCGCCTGTTCGGTTTTGGAGATGAGGCTCCAGAGGTGAATCGTGTCGTCGGCGCCGCCGGTGGCGAGCATCGCGCCGTCGGGTGAAATGGCCAGCGCGTCGACGGTCTTGATGTGACCGACAAATGAGGTGATCTGGCGAAACCGGGCGGCGTCCCAGATTTTGACTTCGGCGTCGCAGGCGGTGGCGAGCCATTTGCCGTCGGGAGTGAAGGAAACCGCCCGGACCGCCGTGCGGTGGCCGAACGAGGCGATCTCCCGCGCGCCGCGAATGCTCCAAAGCCGGGCGGTCCCATCGGCCCCGCCGGAGGCGACCCGGAGGCCGTCCGGCGCGAAGGACACCGAATTGACCGAGTATTCATGGCCGACGAACGTGTTGATTTCCCGACGCTGGTTGACGTCCCACAGGCGGATCGTTCCGTCGCCGCTGGCCGAGACGAGCCATTCGCCGGAACCGTGGAAGGCGAGCGACTTGACGACGTGTTCATGGCCGCTCAGGGAGCCGATTTCAATCAGGGAAATCGTTTCAGGGAGCGGCAGGTGGGTCAGTTCGAGGACGTCGTTGCCAACCGAAGAAACCTGGTCTTCGGTGAACACCGGGGAATTGGTGCTGGAGCCGATTTTTTCGAGTTTGAGCGAATCGACCGTTTCGCGGGCTTCCCGGACGGCGGTGATGAACTCTTCCAGAAGCTGAAGGGTGGTCTGTTGCCGGTATTCGCGACCCTTGGCGAGCGCGCGAAGCACGACCCGCTCGATTTCCTCCGGGATTTCGGGTCGGAGGCGGCGCAGGGGCGGCGGCGGGTCGATGGCGTGCTGGATGATGACGGCGGAGGGCGTCGGGGCGTCGAACGGAACGTGGCCGACGAGCATTTCATACATCGTGATGCCGAGCGAATACACGTCCGAACAGGCGTCGAGTTCCTCTCCCCGGCACTGTTCCGGCGACATGTAGTGGGGCGTTCCCATGACCAGTCCCGGTTCGGTGAGGTTGGTCTGGGCCATGCCGGACCGTTCCTTGAGCTTGGCGATGCCGAAATCCACCACCTTGATGAGTTCGTCGCCGCGGTCGGTGATCTCGATGATGATGTTGTCGGGTTTCAGGTCGCGGTGGATAACCCCGGCGACGTGGGCCGCGTGGACGGCGTGGCAGACCGGGCCGAGCACTTCGATGATGCGCTGCGGGGAGAGCGTGAGTTTTTTTTCGATTTCCTCGCGCAGCGAAATGCCGCCGAGGAGTTCCATCGCGAGGTACGCCTGGCCGGTCGGCAGGATGCCGAAATCATAGACGCTGATGACGTTGGGGTGATTGAGGCGAGCCGAGGCGCGGGCTTCCTGCCGGAAGCGTTCCAGCGTTTCCGTATTGGCGACGAAGTCGGGAAGAACGATTTTCAGGGCGATGGTCCGGTCGAGTTCGAGGTGCGTGGCCCGATAGACCGACCCCATGCCGCCTTGTCCGAGGAGGGAATCAATCCGGTATTTTCCGCCGACCACGCGGGAGCCGGGGAAGGCTTCCACGAGGTACAGGCCGTCTTTTCCGCACCGCATTTCAGTGTCGTCATAACACTGCTTGCAGATCGGGCAATAGCGCATGGCGATTTCGTCGACCAAAACAATTCAAAACAGGGATTTCGTACTGTTGGCCGAGAATATGCGGGACACCGATTCGAAGCAAACCAATTTTACTTTTCAAACCCTGCCTTCAATCGTCCGGGGAAAGCGTGTCATCGCCCGGGTCGCGAACGTCAAACGCTTCATTTTCAGCGAGTTCAATGCGGATGTAGCGCAGCTTGACGCCGGCCTGGGTCACTTCGTCGGCGACATCGTCGAAGTCCGCTTCGGATGGATCGGGAGATTCGAGAAACTGGGCGAGCGCCGTTTCGGCGGCGCGGAGATGGGTGAGCGCTTCAAACAATAAATTACGATAATTTACGTTAAATTTCGTCACACTTTTCTTCGCCCAGAATTTCGTAATAGTCGGCTGGATTTTTT
>JAAFHI010000587.1 GCA_013298335.1 Actinomycetota bacterium | reverse complement strand
AGGAACCGACGACCCAACAGGTGTTTCAGGTCGGAACGCTGGCCCGCATTTCGCATTACCTCCAACTTGCCGACGGGAACATCAAGGTTCAGTTCGAAGGCATTGAGCGCGCCAAAGCCGTGCATTTCGAGGAAGACGCCAGCGGGTGCTGGATGGCCACCGTTCGCCGCGCCGTCGTGGACAACGAACAGAGTCCGCGCATCACGGCGCTGGTCGGAAAACTGACATCGCTTATCGATCAGTACGTCCGGCAGAATCCCGAAAACCCCGAAAACCTCCACGCCGATCTGCAAATCGACGATCCGGCCCGGCTGGCCGATGCGATTGCCAACCACCTTCGCATCGGGATCGAAGAAAAACAGAGCGTCCTCGAAGCCTTTCCGCTCGCGGACCGTCTCCTGCGCCTGATCGACATCCTCGACGTCGAACTCGAAAAGCTCCAGGTTGACCGCGCCCTCCAGGGACGCGTGAAAAAGCAGATGGAGCGGGCGCAAAAAGAGTACTACCTGAACGAGAAGATCAAGGCGATCCACAAGGAACTGGGCCGCAAGGACGAAAAGACCGAACTCGAGGACCTGCGCAAGAAGATCGACGCCGCCGGAATGTCGGCAGACGCTCACACCAAGGCGATGACCGAACTGCGTCGGCTCGAACAGATGCCGCCGATGTCGGCGGAATCGTCGGTCTCGCGCAACTACCTCGACTGGCTGCTCGCCGTGCCGTGGAAGGAACGTTCGGAAGAAGTCACCGATTTGAAGGTGGCCGAGGAAGTCCTCGAAACCGACCATTACGGCCTTGAGAAAATCAAGGAACGCATTCTCGAATTTCTGGCGGTCCGGCAACTCGTCTCGAATCCGAAAGGCTCGATTCTCTGTTTCGTCGGTCCTCCGGGTGTCGGGAAGACCAGTCTCGGGCGCTCCATCGCCAAGGCAACGGGACGCAAGTTCGTTCGCCTGAGCCTCGGCGGGGTTCGCGACGAAGCCGAAATCCGCGGCCACCGGCGGACCTACATCGGCGCGATTCCCGGCCAGATCATCCAGATGATGAAGAAGGCAGGAACGGTTAATCCGCTGATCCTTCTCGACGAAGTGGACAAGATCGGCTCCGACTTCCGCGGCGACCCGGCGGCGGCGCTGCTCGAAGTCCTCGACCCGGAACAGAACAACACGTTCCAGGATCACTACCTCGACGTCGAGTATGACCTGTCGAACGTCATGTTCATCGCCACGGCCAACGTGCTGCACACGATTCCGCCCGCGCTTCAGGATCGGCTCGAAATCATCCGCCTGTCGGGCTACACCGAACGCGAAAAGGCCGAAATCGCCACGCGCCACCTGATTCCGAAGCAGCTTGAAAGCAACGGCATCAAGCCCGGTCAACTGGCCTTCACGACGGAAGGCATCCGGACGGTCATTCACAACTACACCCGTGAAGCCGGCGTCCGAAGCCTTGAGCGAGAGATTTCCTCGATCTGCCGGAAGACCGCGCGCAAACTCATCGCGACCGCCGACAAGGACACGTTTTCAACCTCGGTGACGCCCGAAACGGCTGCCGACCTGCTCGGTCCGATCCGCTTCCGTCCGCACCAGATCGAGGCCGAAAGCGAAGTCGGGATGGCGACCGGCCTGGCGTGGACTGAAGTCGGCGGCGACGTGCTGCACGTCGAAACGACGCTCATGCCCGGACGCGGCCAGCTCATTCTGACCGGCAAACTCGGCGACGTCATGCAGGAATCGGCGCGGGCGGCCATCAGTTACGTTCGCTCGCGGGCCAAGCGGATGGGCATTTCGGCCAGCTTCTACCGGCGGTTCGACATTCACATCCACGTTCCGGAAGGGGCGATTCCGAAGGACGGTCCCTCGGCGGGAATCACGATTGCCACGTCTATTGTCTCTTCCCTCACCGACAACCCGGTACGAAAAGACGTAGCGATGACTGGCGAAATCACCCTGCGCGGCAAGGTGCTTCCAATCGGGGGGCTGAAGGAGAAATTGCTCGCCGCCCACCGCACCGGCATCCGGACGGTCATCATTCCTCGGGAAAACCAGAAAGACCTCGTGGAAGTGCCGAAAGAGATTCTCGACGAACTGACGGTTTATCCGGTCGATACCGTTGACCGAGTACTGGCACTGGCACTCGTCGAACCGCTTCCGAAGCACCTGCCGGACGATCTGGCACCGATCTGGAATTCCGATGTCACCGATCAATTGACGTCTTCGCCAATTGAACCCTGAAAAAAGGACCGAAGTGTGCGACGGCTCGGCCGATACGACCCTTCCCTGCCGAATCGCGACCATGAAAACCATCTCGGCCCAGTTCGTTTTAAGCGCCACGGCGCCGAATCATTACCCCGCCCCGAACCTGCCCGAAATCGCGTTCCTCGGGCGTTCGAACGTCGGCAAGTCCAGCCTCCTCAACTCGCTGCTTCAGGTACGCGGGTTGGCCCGGACGAGCAGTACGCCGGGGCGGACCCAGCTCATCAACTTCTTTCTCATCGAGGAAGCGTTCTACTTCGTTGATTTGCCGGGATACGGATTCGCCAAGGTCCCCCTCGCCGTTCGCGAGCAATGGGGGCCGATGATTGAACGGTACTTGAACACCCGCGAGTCGCTGACGCTGTGCATTCTCATCGTGGACGCGCGCCACGAACCGCAGCGACTCGACCAACAGATGCATGAATGGCTGGTCGCCACGCAGCGCGATTACTGCGTGGTGGCCACCAAAGCCGACAAGCTCTCGAAAAATCAGTTGTCCTCGCGGGTCGCCAAGCTCAAGGCGGCCTACGGACCGGCGGTCATTCCCTATTCCGCCATCACCCGCCAAGGGGACAACGACGTCTGGAAGGCAATTCGCGCCGGTGTCGCTTCCTTCAGGAAACCGACCGCCACGCACTGATTCCGCAAGGTGAAACGCCCCACCGCCCAGCCAAAATCCCGTTTCGTGGCACGACGCATGCTCCATTCCCGCGTCGCCCCACCCGCATTTCGTTTTCTCGCACCCATTCCACATCGCCGCTCCGGCGCAAGGTAAACAGACAATCATGGAAGAAATCATTGAAACATCAGCCCAGAACGGGCTTTTCGATATCTCGGTTCTGAAGGAAATGAATCTTTCAGACCTGCTGCGCATCGCGTCGGAACTCGATATTCCCGGGGCGTCGAGCATGCGCAAGCAGGAACTGGTCTTCAAAATTTTGCAGGCCCAGACCGAAAAATCGGGGCTGATTTTTTCCGAAGGGGTTCTGGAATGCTTGCCGGACGGTTTCGGATTTCTTCGCGCTCCGGATTATAACTACCTGCCGGGGCCGGACGACATCTACGTTTCACCGTCGCAGATCCGCAAATTCGACCTGCGCACCGGCGACACGGTGTCGGGCCAGATTCGTCCGCCGAAGGAAGGCGAGCGCTACTTCGCGCTCATCAAGGTCGAAGCCATCAACTTCGAGCCGCCGGACGTCCGCCGCGAGCGCATCCTGTTCGATAACCTGACGCCGCTCTATCCGAACAAGCGCCTGCGGATGGAAACTTCGCCCGACAATCTCTCGGGCCGCGTCCTCGACCTCGTGACCCC
>JAAFHI010001000.1 GCA_013298335.1 Actinomycetota bacterium | reverse complement strand
TGCGCTTTTCTGAATTCAAGCTGCCGAAATGGTGAGCATTCGGGATTCGAGCGCGCCGGTGATGATTTCCAGTGCGGCGGGTGACGGGACGCCGGATTTTCCCGCGCGGGCGACCGCGTCGCGAATCGCAGTCGGACGCCGGAACTCGAACAACGTCAGAAATTCCGGGCGGGGAATTTCCGCGATAACGATATCCGCCGCGCCGGGCGAAAATTGAAGGTAGACCTTGTTTTTTGACGGCTCCGGCAGCCCTTCGAGGCGCGGGGCGTCGTCGCAGAGCGCGGAGGCGGGCATCAGGCCGACTTCAAACAGGTACTGTTCAACCAGTTGAATCGCCGGAATCGTTTCCGTACTGAAACTCCCGACGGCGGTTTTCGCGGCGAGTTTTAAAACGGCGGTGTCGGAAATCGAACCCGCGAGCGGTTCGGACGGGTTTTCGGCGTCCTCGCGGCGGCATTTCGCCCGAACCGTTTCAAAACGCAGGACTTCCGGCAGAATCGCCGTGGTCAGTTGGCCGCTCCGGATGTTGTCGGAGAGAAATTCCGAGAAGGCCAGCGCCATCGAACCGCCCGGTTTGACGCATTCATGGAAGAAGCGGCTGCTGAAAAAGGCGTCGAGCGCGGCGAGCGACCGCGTTTCGGCCAGCGCAATCGTCGTGGCCGCCTTGAACTCGTCGGTCAGCGCGCGCAGCGAACGCCTCCGGCGCAGCGGATCGGGCAGCCAGCTTCGCCGGTCGGTCGCCAGAAGCTGCCGGGTTTCGTCTTCGGTGAGATTTGAATCCGATAATGAAAATTGCGGGTTGTCGTAGACAGCGGCGACAAACGCCGGGTCGTACAACATCCGCAAAATGACGGCTTGCAGGTCGTGGAAACTCACTGGGGTGCGTTCGACGCCCGGCCCTCAAGGACCGGGCTACCTCGCTTCAAGCCCCGTAAACGGGGCTAAATATTAAAAAAATCAATGGTTTAGCCTCGTTTACGAGGCTTTTTTACCGTTAGCCCGGTCCTTGAGGGCCGGGCCGATCGTCACCCGGCCACAGGAAACAGCCGGTTCAGCCGTTCGAAATTGGCGAGACAGTGCTCGGGCCGGTTCATTTCGCACTCGAACACGATCGCTTTCAGGTTTTTGGCCCGAGGCACAACGTACTCCAGAATCTCCCACGTCGCGGGCACGGGTTCGGGCGCGTGCGTGTCATCTATATAGACGAAACCGTCGAGCGATTTCTCGGTCCCGCCCGCGACGTGGATTTCGACCACCCGTTCGAGCGGGAAGCCGTCGAGGCCGGTGAGCGGTTCATATCCGCGAAGGTGTTGAAAAATGGCGAGATGCGCGCAATCGAGGAGCAGGCCGCTGTCGGCGCGTTCGGCGACGAGACCGAAGTAGTCCAGAATATGCAGATCCCCGACGAACGCCTGGGCGGGCGGGTTTTCCGGCAGGCAGACCTTCCCGATGGCGCTTTGCAGCCGGGCCACCGCTTCCGCGGTTTCAAGGGCTGATTCCCGGCACAGAACGGGCGGCAGCAGCAGGCCGTGGCCGCGCTCGCGACGTCCGAAGTGCCAGCGCCCGGCGTCGCCGCAGATCCAGGCCGCGTTGATTTCCTCGGCGAGATGACGGGTTTCGGACAGCCAGCGGTCGTCCACGTCGGAAAGGTCTTCAAGATTGACGTCGAGAAAATGGTACGTCGTGGGCCGCCCCTCGCGGACCCACGCGCGAACGGTGTCGTCGAGGCCGTGTTCGAGGTCCCCGCCGTACTCGAAAAAGTGGATCGTCTCCGGGTGGGCGCGCTTGAGCCACAGCGGGTCGATGCCTTTTTTCGCCGATTCGTACTCACCGGACAAACCCACCCCGAGCCTTGGCAATTCAGCGACGGCGGCGGAAAACGTGGCGGACATTAGGAAAACGCTCCAAAAAGTGGAATCGCGGAATTTGAAAATGCCGGAAGGCTCGCTACTATAGCCGCACACACAAAATTGGAGGAACAGTTTATGTTGGCCGTAAATATCTCGGAATTGGGGAGCGATTGGCGCGATTTGTTGAAAGAGGTCCGGGCGGGCGAGGAAATCGTCATCAGTTACCGGAATGAAACGGTTGCCAAAATTATTCCATTCCCAGTTGAGGAAGATCACGAAACCGAACGGAAGCGCCTAGCCGCGCAGGGAATTTTGAAGCTCGGCAAAGGAGGGCCGATTCCTGAGTCGTTTTTCGATTTGCCTGCCCCGAAAGTGTC
>JAAFHI010000389.1 GCA_013298335.1 Actinomycetota bacterium | reverse complement strand
GCCTGCTGCTCGACCGGCGAGGAGGCCTACTCGCTGGCGATGCTGTTCCGGGAGCTGACCGATTCGCACCTCTGGCAGTTGACGGTCGTCGGCACGGACATCAGCCGGAGCATTCTCGAACGGGCGCGGGAAGGGGTCTACCGGCAGTTTTCGCTGCGGAGCATGGCCCCCGCCGCCGCGAAACGGTTTTTGAAGGAAGAAACGTCGTCGAACGGAAGCCCGCTCTACCGGGTTCACGACGAGGTTCGGGCGGTGACCCGGTTCGACCGGTTCAACCTGCTGGATGACGGCACCTACCCGCTGACGCCGCAGGATGTGATTTTTTGTCAGAACGCGCTGATTTACTTCGCGCCGGAGCGGCGGCATGACATCGCCGTTCGGCTCGGCGGGCGGCTCGCCATCGGCGGCTATCTGTTGTTCGCGCCGGGCGAAGTCGTCGGATTGCGCGCGCCGGGACTGGTTCCGGCGCGGTTCGAAAACGTGCTGGCGTATCGGCGCAGCCAGTAAAAGGTGTCGGGTGTCGGGTATCAGGTTTCGGGTTTGGGAAAACCGGATTGAACCTGATACCCGACACCCGACACCCGACACCTTCCCGTCGAGGAGACTCCCGTGTTCGGAAACATTGACCGTGAAGTTTTGCTCGGGTTCGTCGAAGAAGTCCGCGGCAATCTGCCGCTCGCGGTGGATGCCGTCGAGCGTTTCAAGGCGGACCCGGACGACCGCGAGGGCCTGCGCGACGCGCACCGGGTGTTTCACAGCACGAAGGGCGCGGCCTCGATGGTCGGGCTGGCGGCGTTGAGCCACATTTCCTACTTCGCCGAGGAAGTGGTCGAGGAAATCATGGACGGGACGCTGTCGGCGACCGTCGACACGGTCGAGGCGCTCGTCCACACCATCGTCCAGATTGAAAGCTACCTTGACGCGCTGACTTCCGGGTCGCTCACCGAGCGTCCGCTGGTGGAATCGGTCGTGGCCCGCTTCCGGCGGCTGCGCGGCCAGCCCGAATCCGGCGACGACGCGGCGATCCGCGACGTGCTGACCGCCTCGGCGGATCTCTCGCGGCTGACGATTCAGGTGGCGAGCCTGCCGCCCGTCCCCCCCGCGCCGATGGCCCATCACCTCGATTCGCAGGGCGGCGTGACGGTTCAGCCGGTGGACGCCGACGAGGAACTGCTCGAAGCCTTCCGCGAAGAGGCCGAAGGCTATCTGGTCACCATTTCCGAAAGGGTTCGCGACACCGACCCGGACCGCCGCAAGGCCGTGTTCGAGGAAGTCCGGCGCTGCGCCCACACGCTCAAGGGCGCGGCGGGCATGGTCGGTTTCCAGGCCGTCAACCGACTGGCGGGAATGATGGAAAACACGGCGGAACGGCTCGTCGGCGGAAAACTCGGCTGGTCGCCGGAAATCGCCGACCTCTACGCCGAGACCTCGGATGTCATCGGCGCGCTCATCGGGTTCGGCAAGACCGAACCGCCGCTCGGACGCATCGGCGGACTCTACGGTCAGTGGAAGAACGTCGAAAACCTCGCGGTCGGGACCGCCGACTCTGACGCCATGCTCCGGACGGTCGTCGCCGTCGCGGGCGAGGTCTCCGACCCGGAAGCGATGCTGCGGACGACGGTCGGCGTGGATTCGAGCGGCGACCTCGGCCTGGCGGTCGATCAGGCGGCGGCGGCGGAACTCGGCGACGCCGACCCGGAACTGCTCGAAGCCTTCATGATGGAGGCCGAGGAACATCTGGAAGTCGTGTCGCGCCAGCTTCGGGCGCTCGAAAAGGACCCGCGCGACCGGATCGCGGCGGAAGAAATCCGGCGGAGCGTCCACACGCTCAAGGGCGCGGCGGGCATGGTCGGCTTTCGGGGCATCAGCCGCATCGCGCACCGGATGGAAGACCTCTTCGACCGGTTCAAGGACGGTGGTCTCGCGCTCGACGGCGGGGTGCTGGCGACGCTGTTTCAGGCGTCCGACGCGCTGCATGACCTTCTGAAAGGCGACCGGTCCGACGCGCTGCGGACCAACCTCGCCCAGCTTTCGCAGTCGTTCGACAAGCTGGAAGACCTCCCTTCGGCCCGCGCCGCCGCGTTCCCCGAATCCGCCGTCGGCGATTCGCTCTCCGCGCTGGTCGCCGATGAAGTCGATCCCGAGTTCCTCGAAGTCTTCATGATTGAAGCCGAGGAGCACATGCAGACGATTTTCCGGCGGCTGCGCGATCTGGAAGCCGACCACAAGGACGCCGCCGCGATTCTCGACATCCGCCGGAGCGTCCACACGCTCAAGGGGTCGGCGGGCATGGTCGGACTGAAAGGCGTGAGCAAGCTGGCGCACCGGATGGAGGACGTCTTCGACCGCATCGTGGACGGCAGCCTGCTCGTCACCCAGCCGACGCTGGCGCTCTTTTTCGCCACCGCCGATTCCCTCGAAGACCTCTCGCGCGGCGGCGGCACGAACCGGCTGCGCGAGGAACTGCCGGGCCTCTACGAACGCTACGACCGGTTGCTCGGCCAGCCGCAACGCGCCGTGCCGATTCCGACCAGCGTCCTCGCGTCCTTCGACGAAGCAGCCTCGACGCCCGCCACCGATTCGATGGAAACCACCGGGGAAGGGTCGTTCGACCTCGGCTCCGCCGGTTTTCTGTCGGCCCGCGCGAAAACCGCCGCCGAGGCCGCGCCGCAAAGCCGGTCCGGACAGGTCGTCCGGGTGCCCATCGAACGGCTCGACGAAGTGGTCAAGATGGTCAGCGAACTCATCGTCAACCGTTCGACCTTCGAGCAGTATTTCCGCAATCTGATTCAGGAAGTGGACGAACTGAACCTGAGTCTCGCCCGGCTGCGCGCGGTGGCGGGCAAGCTCGACACGCAGCTCGAAATCGCCGGACTGGGCGGGATGAACCTCGCGGGCCTCGCCGCTTCCCTGCCGACGGGCACGCTGCCGGTTCGCCAGAAACTGCACACCAAAACCACGCGGATGATGGAGTTCGACGCGCTCGAATTCGACCGCTACACCGACCTCCACCTGCTCTCGCGCGAACTCTCGGAAACCGCGACCGACATCAACGCGATCGGATCGGAACTCGGCGGCACCATCGCCGATTTCGACAGTTCGCTGACCCTGCTCGCCCGGATGACGAGCGACGTGCAGGACAAAATGCTCCGGCTGCGGATGCTTCCCGTCGGCACGCTCACCGCGCGGCTCGACCGGACGGTCCGCGTCACCGCCACGGCGAAGAGCAAGCTGGTGGATTTCTCGGTGCTCGGCGAAGACGTCGAACTCGACAAGACCGTGGTCGAGGAAATGGCCGACCCGCTGCTCCACATCCTGCGCAACGCGGTCGACCACGGCATCGAGCCGCCGAACATCCGCCGCACCTTCGGCAAACCCGAACGCGGCCAGATCCGCCTTCTCGCCTACCAGGAATCGACCCAGATCGTCATCGAGGTCCGCGACGACGGCGGCGGCCTCGACCTCGAACGCATCCGCGCCAAGGTCGTCGGGCAGGGGCTGGCGAGCGAAGCCGAGGCGGCGGTGATGGGCGACGACGAACTCATCCAGTACATTTTCGCCCCCGGTTTCAGTACCGCCCGCGAAGTCAGCGAAATTTCGGGCCGCGGCGTCGGCATGGACGTCGTGAAGACGACCGTCACCCGACTCAAGGGCACGGTCGTCGCCCAGTCGGTGCCGGGCCGCGGCACGGCCTTCATCATCCGCCTGCCGATGACGCTCGCCGTCGCCCGCGTGCTGATGGTCAAGGCGGCGGGCGAGTCCTACGCGATTCCCTTCGCGGGCGTCTCGCAGATCCTGCGCGTCGAATCGGAGATGGTCGGCAAGGTCGGCAACGACCCGGTCGTCAACATCGACGGCAAGGTGCTGCCGCTGGTGAACCTTTCGAAAACCCTCGGCGGACGCCAGACCTCGATGCTCGACGCCGAAAGCCGCCTGCCGGTCGTGGTCATGACCATCGAGGGCCGGTTGTACGCCGTGATGGTGGACGACGTGCTCGAAGCCCGCGAAGTCGTCGTCAAGAACCTCGGCACGCTGCTCCGGCGGGTTCACGGCATCTCCGGCGCGACGCTCACCGGCGACGGCGGCGTGGTGCTCATTCTCAACATGCCGGAACTCATCCGCGAAGCGCCCGGTCGCGCGCTCGTCGAACGCGCCATGCGCGCGCCCGCGCCCGCCGCCCGCGAGACGCTCGACGTCCTTGTGGTGGACGACTCGGTGAGCGTCCGGCGGGTCGTCTCGAACCTGATGAAGAACGCCGGCTTCAACCCGATTTCCGCCAAGGACGGCGTCGAGGCGCTCGAACTCATCCAGAACGCCGCCCGGCTGCCCGACATCATCCTGTCGGACGTGGAAATGCCCCGCATGGACGGCTACGAACTGGCCTCGACCCTCCAGTCGCAGGAGGCGTTCCGGAAGATTCCGATCGTGATGATTACCTCGCGCGCCGGGGAGCAGCATCGCCAGAAGGCGTTCAACCTCGGCGTCTCCGAATATCTGGTGAAGCCGTATCAGGACGAAATCCTGCTCGGCGTCATCCGGCGGCTGACCAGGCAGAAAGGATGAAGGATGAGGGATGAAGGATGAAAAAAGACAGTCGGCCAGCGGACCGGAACTGAAAAAAGTGGTGGCGGATTCACGTTTCGGGCCGGTTTTGCGCGCGTCCACCAACGCGAAGACACAAAGGATGAAGGATGAAGGATGAGGGATGAAGGATGAAAAAAGACA
>JAAFHI010000527.1 GCA_013298335.1 Actinomycetota bacterium | reverse complement strand
AACACCCCTGATGGATTGGGGTGGCCCGCCTTACCGTCCGCTTTCGGAAAAAATCAGGCGCTTTTCATCCACATCGGCTTCGATGGTGAGCGTGTGACTGCTCTCGCGCCACGCCTGCGACCTCGGCAGGGTCATCCATTCCCTGAGAATCTGGATTCCTTCACCAAGCAGCAACTGCTTGATTTCAAAACGCTTTCCGCGCCCGACGGGAGAGACGGAAAGCTCCCAGATTTCGGACGGATCGCGCCTTTGCGGGTCGGGTCGGGTGTTTGCGAGGGTAATCGGCGGGCGTCGGTAGGTAATGGAAATCAGCCGGAGGGCTTCTTTTCCGTCCGCAGTCGACCGGCGGACTTCTTTCAGTCCTTCAAACTCCAGAGTCAGTAAATCGAACTGCGGAACGTCGGCCAGACCCCGGCTGAGGGCTTCCGCGCCGATGGGAAACGCGAAATCCGGCGAAATCTGCGACTTTGAAAGGGTTGGAATCATTTTGAGCGGCTGGTTCGATGCTTCTTCTGACATTTTTTCCTCGGAATTGCCTGAAATGGCTCGACGTCGTATGTTGAAAGGAGTTTCTCCCCTTCATTCCTCAAATCCCGTCCTTATTCAAGGAGAATCGCAGATGTTGAACCTTGCTGAACGTCCGCGCCGCAATCGTCGCACCGCCGCCATTCGCGCGATGGTCCGCGAAACCATTGTGACGCCCGCCAATCTGGTCGCTCCGTTGTTCGTCACCGAAGGCAAAAACGAGCGGATTCCGATCAAGTCCATGCCCGGCTGCGCCCGGTTGTCGCTCGATTTACTGATTGAAGAGTGCCGCGAACTCGAAAAACTCGGTGTTTCCGGGGTCGCGCTGTTTCCCGCCCTCGAAAATCACCTGAAAGATCGGGTCGGAACGGAATCGCTGAACCCGAACGGCCTGTTTCCGCGCGCGATCAACGCCGTGAAGGAAGCCGTTCCCGGCCTCGCGATCTTTACCGACGTCGCGCTCGACCCATACTCGTGCGACGGCCACGACGGCGTGGTCAACGACTTCGGCGAAATCGTGAACGACCAGACCGCCGAGATTCTGGCAAAGATGTCGGTCGTGCAGGCGCGCGCGGGCGCGGATTTCGTTTCGCCGTCCGACATGATGGACGGACGCATCGGCGCGATTCGCAAAGCCCTTGACGCGGAAGGCTTTACGAACGTCGGAATCATGTCCTACGCCGTGAAATATGCCTCGGCGTTCTACGGACCGTTCCGTGACGCGCTCGATTCCGCGCCGAAATTCGGCGACAAGAAGACCTACCAGATGGACCCGGCGAACGTCCGTGAGGGGTTGCGCGAAATCCGCCTCGACATTGCCGAGGGCGCGGATATGGTGATGGTCAAACCGGCGCTTTCCTACCTCGACGTGATTCGTTCGGTGCGGGAGAACTCCGACGTGCCGGTGTCGGCCTATCAGGTGAGCGGTGAGTACGCGATGGTCAAGGCCGCCGCCGAACGCGACTGGATTGACGGCACGAAAGTCGCGCTGGAAATACTGACTTCGATCAAACGCGCCGGTGCGGATGTGATTTTCACGTATTTCGCCAAGGAAGCCGCCCAGCATCTCGGTTAAACGCCGCATGCACCTTCGAAACGCCGCCAAAACCAGAACCGCCGCGAAATCCGACGATCTCGCGGCGGTTCTGCGTTCCGTGACCGAGGAGGAAGTCCGGAAAACCGTTGCCGAGGTTGCGGTTCCCCGACATTTCCTGGCCAACCCGGCGAACAACCGGAAGGTTGGCGAATACTTGCGAGGACGGTTCGAAGATTTGGGTTACCGGGCATTTCGACAGGGTGAATGGGGAAATATCGTCGCCGTTCCGAAAAATCCGAAGGGGAATGACCTCCTTTTGATTGGAGCGCATTTCGACAGCGTTCCCGGCACGCCCGGCGCGGATGACAATGCCAGCGGAATTGCCGCGATGCTGGCCTGCGCGCGGATCGTCGCCGAAACCGACCCGGATTGCCCGGTGATGTTTGTGGCGTTCAACCGCGAAGAGGACGGTTTGCTTGGCAGTACCGATTTTGTCGTGAATTTTCTTCCCGATTGCGGTTTTGAGTTCACCTGCGTCCACATTCTTGAAATGGTCGGGTTTTGCAGTCCCGAAAAGCAGTCGGTTCCGACCGGCCTTCCGATTGCGCTGCCTGAGAAAGCCGATTTTGTCGGATTGGTCGGCAATCGCGACTCGAACCGGTTTGTCGAAGACGCACTCCGGCTTTCGAAAACCTATGTGCCGGACCTGAACGCCCTCGGATTGAAAATTTTTCTCCATGCCGAGAGATTGTTCCCGGTGTTGTACCGGAGCGACCACGGGCCGTTCTGGGGCGCGGGAATCCCCGCCATCATGTGGACCGACACCTCCGAATTTCGGAATCCGCACTACCACCGGCGGTCCGACACGCTCGCGACGCTCGATTTCGCGTTTTTGGCGAACGTTTCACGGCTGATTTCCGCCGTGGCGCTCGATTTTTCCCGCCGACAGTAATTTTTTTCAGAAAACCGGCACTTTTCGGACACGGGACGCACGATTTTGTTCACCGTACTGGACTTTTTGTCGCCGCTTCGGGACTTTTCGCCCTTGGCCGGGTGTCTTTCCTTCCTGACCGCCTGATTTCGTGCCGGAGTCAGCGCATTTTCTCCAGCGCACACGATGATTTCCCGATTTTCAATCGCGGCGTCCCGACGACGGTTTGAACCGGCGAAAAACGGACGCTTTCGGGCGTCCTTTTTTGTTGAAAACCGGTTTCCCGGAAGGTGTTTCCGGAGCGTTTTTCGGACCTGTCCCTGTAACCCAAAATATTGCGTAACTTGTGGCCCCTTATGGACAAACGACACAATCTCTGGTATAGATGAACATCTTTGGAATCAGGGATTTATATGCACGTTGCGCTGGTCGCGACGGAGGGGTTTCGGAACCTTTCCGGCACGCTCGATGGACACCCCGGACTGAACTTTCTCTGGGGCAGAAACGGTCAGGGAAAGACGAGCTGGATCGAGGCGTTGTACGTCCTCGGCGGGACGAAGTCTTTCCGGACGCACTTGAGCAACGAACTGATGGCTTTCAACGGTCGGTCCGCCCATTTGCGGGCGGAGGTGGTCCGCAAGAACCGGCCCGCAACGCTCGAAATCCATCTTGAAGATCGCCAGAAAACCCTTTTTCTGAACGGGAAACGGGTATCGGTCGGGGAATACCTCGGCCACCTGGATGCGTTTGTCTACTGCCACGAGGAAATGTGCATCGTGCGGGGCGAACCGTCGGAGCGCCGGCGGTTTCTCGACCGCGGCGTGGTGAGCCTGAAGCCGGGTTTCGTGCAGACCATCGCGGATTACAACCGGGTGCTCAAGCAGAAGAACGCGCTGTTGAGATCGGCAAGCGACAGTGAATCGCGACCGTCGCATCTGCTCGATTCGCTCGATGCCTGGAACGAACAGCTTCTGATTCTCGGCACGGCGCTCCATCGCGAGCGGATGCACTATGTCGCGCAACTGAATCAGGCGCTTCAGGCGCGGCTGTTCGGCGCGGAGACGGTCACCGTCCGGTATGCCTCGACGCTTTTGAAGGATGAAAGCGGTCAAGGAAGGGATGAGGGCGGAGGGATGAGGGATGAAGCGGAATTTCGCGAGGTTTTCGCCCGGCGATTGAGTTTGAGACGGGACGCCGAGCTTGCTTCCGGGCATGCGCTGGTCGGTCCGCACCGGGACGATCTTTCGATTGCCGCCGACGGTCGCGAAGTGTCGCGGTTCGGCAGCGCGGGGCAGCAGCGGAGCGCCTTGCTGGTGCTGACGCTCTCGCAACTGGAGATTTATCGGGCGACGCACGACGAATA
>JAAFHI010000786.1 GCA_013298335.1 Actinomycetota bacterium | reverse complement strand
GGTTTTCGCCGGTGACAAGGACAAGAAAGACGACAAGGACAAACAACCCACGGCCTCCTCGAAAAAACTCGAGGAAAAACAGAACCCCGAACTGATCGGGAAACGGAACATCAACAAAGGGCAGTGGAATTTCTATTCCCTTGAAAAGGAAGCCGGTCTGGGTGCCGGTCTGGCCGCCGACCTCGATCGGCAGTTGAAGTTCATCAACGACCCGATCGTCACGGAATACGTGAACCGGATCGGGCAGAACATCGCGCTCAATTCCGACGCGAAGGTCCCGTTCCAGATCAAGGTGGTCGATTCGCCCGAAGTGAACGCGTTTGCCTTGCCCGGCGGATTCTTCTACGTGAACAAGGGGCTGATTCTCGCCGCCGACAACGAATCGCAGATGGCCTGCGTGATGGCGCATGAAATCGCCCACGTCTGTGCCCGTCACGCGACCGAGCAGGCCACCAAGGGGCAGGTTGCCCAGTTCTCAATGATTCCGCTGATTTTCCTGGGCGGTATCGGGGCCATCGGCGCGAACGCGGCGAATATCCTGCTTCCGCTCACGTTTCTGAAATTCAGCCGTGGCGCCGAATTCGAAGCCGACATGCTCGGCGCGCAATATGCCTGGGCGAGCGGCTATGACCCGAACTCCTTCATCACCTTTTTCGAGAAATTGAAGGCCAGCCAGAATCCGAACCAGAAGATTCCGAAGGTTTTCGCGACCCATCCGCCGAACGACGAACGGATCGCCAAGGTAAGGCAGTTGCTGGCGCTGTTCCCGTCGAGGGATGAGTATGTAATGAATTCGTCGGAATTCCAGCGGGTCAAGACGCGCCTCGGCGTGATTGCCCCGGATGTCAACAATCGCCGGACGGGACCCGGCGGCGCCGATCCGGGGCCGAGTCGCCCGACCCTCAAGCGGCGGCCTTCCGACCCGAATGCGCCGGCGGACGCGGACCCGGATGCCTATCCGTCGTCCGATGAACAGAAAAAGCAGGACCCGGCCAACCGTCCGACGCTCAAGCGCAAGACCGACGACAAGCCAACCGACGGTCAGCCCGGCACCGACACGCCTCCGCCGGTGGAATGACCGAAAACCGACGAGTGAATTGGGCGGGACTTTCCGAAAGGAGAGTCCCGCTTCGTCGTTTCAGGAGGTGTCACGTTTCGGGGAGGTTGGCAGCGGTTCGGTCACGATTTCGAAGACGCCGTTGTCGAATGGAAGTCCGGCGGCGGTTTGGACTGGGAAAAACCGTTCGCGGAGGCCGCGTTCGGCGTGTTTCAGGGCCCGGTGGTGGCAATAGGGGTTGTTGCCGGGGCGGTTGAAGAAAACATGGGCCGTCCAGGTACAGCCGCCGCGGCAGGCGCGGGCGTGTTCGCAGGTTTGGCAGAATCCCCAGAGGTGATCGGTGGCTTCCGGCGCGGCGGCGTTCAGATTGAAGGTGAGTTCCGGGGCAAGGCGGACGATGTCGTGAAGTCGGCGTTCGCGGATGTTGCCGCCGATATAGTCGGCTGACGGAAGCGAGGGGCATCCTTTGATGCTCCCGTCGGCTTCGATTCCCAGGGTGTTCAATCCGGCGGAACAGCCGCGCCAGGTTGCGTCCGGGGTCGGGCCGCGCCGGAAGATGGTTTCGAACGGGCCGAAATAGCCGATGTTGTTGCCGGGATAGACGTCGATCCCGGCCTGACGCGCGAGCGTGACGGTTTCGGCCAGCACCGGGAAGACGGTCAGCAGGTCATCGGGTTGGAGGAGCAGTTCCCAGTTGTCGGCGGCGTTTCCCATCGGAACCGTCAGTTGAACCTGCCACGCGCCGATGCCCGACCGTTTCAACATCGAAAATACCTCGGGAATTTCGGGCGCGGAAAGCCGGTTGAGTTGGGTATTTGCGCAAACCGGAAGGCCGACGTCCCGAAACCGGGCCAGCGTTTCGAAACACTGTCGCCACGAACCGGTTTTGCCGCGCAAACGGTCGTGGGTGGTTTCAAGTCCGTCAATCGAAACGACGACCTGTTGCAGACCGGCGTCTCTGGCGCGTTGGGCGGTTTTGGCGGAAATGCCGTATCCGCCGGTGGTCAGGGAGCAGGTCATGCCCCGGCGGACGATTTCACCGACGATCTCGATCCAGTCCGGACGTAAAAACGCCTCGCCGCCAATCAGCGTCACTTCGCGAATGCCCACCGCCGCCAACTGTCCGACCAGATCGAGGGCTTCCGCCGTGGTCAGTTCGTCGTGGCGCGCCTCGCCCGCCCGCGACCCGCAGTGGACGCAGGCCAGATTGCATTTGAGCGTCAATTCCCAGACGGCGTAGGCGGTTCGCATTGGAAGGAGGAAGGATGAGGGATGAAGGATGAAAAAAATCAGGCGCGGGAGGGGATTCCGGCGGCGAACCATCCGAGTGCGCCACATATCGTCGCGAAGACAAAAGCCGAAAGCGAAATTCCCCAAAGGGATTGAACATACATCTGGCCGAGCAGAGTTCCGGCGAAACATCCGGCGAGCAGGCCGACTCCCGTAAAGATCGGGCGGTTGCGTCGGATGGCCGTCGCGCGCCGCACCGGTCCGCCGTAAGCGGGCGTGGGAAAGGGGGCGTCGAATTTCATCGGGGGTGGTGAGGCCGTTTGATCGCCGTCCCGGCGGATGGGCGGCCCGCCGTACGCCGGGGCGGGGATGTCGTAGGGCGGGGGGAGCGGCGTTCGCGGCAACAGGGGCGGCTCTTTCAGGAGGAGTGTGCCGTCAACCGGGCACTGTTTCAGATTTTCGGCGAAATCGCCGCCGCAGGTGGGGCAGTGGTTCGGCATGGTGGCGTTCCTCCCGTTGAATTGTCGGC
>JAAFHI010000258.1 GCA_013298335.1 Actinomycetota bacterium | reverse complement strand
AAACGAGTTCATCGAGCCGGAAGTATTGGCGTACCTTGAGACGTTTCCCCACGCGGCGATTGCCCCGTCGGCGAAGACCATCGCGCTCATTCAGGACAAATTCACCCAGAAAACCGTCCTGAAGAACGCCGGATTGCCGGTGCCGAACTTTCAGACGGTGGATTCGCCTGAGGCGGTCTGCGAAGCGGGGCGCGTGCTCGGGTTTCCGATGGTGCTCAAGTGCCGGACGAACGGCTATGACGGCTACGGGAACGAACTCATCCGCTCCGACATCGACGCCGCGCCGGCCTTCCAGAAACTCACCAAGCGCGGCAGCCCGCTGATGGTCGAGGAATTCGTGCCGTTCACGAAGGAACTCGCGATCATGGCGGTCCGCAACGCACGCGGCGAAACTGCGACCTACCCGGTAGTCGAGACGATCCAGCACGCGCACATCTGCCATTCCGTGCTCGCGCCCGCCGACATCACCGAACGCAGCCGCGCGCGGGCGACCGAAATCGCCCACGAAGTCCTGAAAGCGGTGGACGGCGTCGGAATTTACGGCATCGAGATGTTTCTGCTGACCGACGGCGACGTACTGGTGAATGAAATCGCGCCGCGTCCGCACAACAGCGGGCATTACACGATTGAAGCCTGCGAGACGTCGCAGTTCGAAAACCACATCCGCGCCGTCCTGAACCTGCCGCTCGGTTCGACGGCCATGCGGACGCCCGCCGCCGTGATGGTCAACATCCTTGGAAGTTTCGACGCCCCCGCCAAGGCCCACGGACTGGAAAACGCCCTCGCCGTGCCGAACACGACCGTTCATCTCTACGGCAAAGGGTCGTCGCGTCCCGGACGCAAGATGGGCCACGTCACCGCCCTCGGCACCACTCTCGCCGAAACCCGCGAACGCGCCATGCAGGCCGCGCGGGCGGTGGCGATTTAGCAGTTAGTGGTTAGTGGTTAGTGGTTAGTGGTTAGCAATGAGAAATTCTTACTAACTACTAGCTACTAACCACTAACTGCTACCGCCGTTGGAATTCCGGCGAGCCGAGCGCAAGCGCCAAAGCCTGCGCGGCTGGCGACGGACCGGGCTTGGGTTTGTCGGCGACTCTCAACGGCATGGCGCCGGAAGCAAGTTGCGGCTCGGTTTTCGCGACGCTCGCCAGCGCCTGACGGGTTTCGGGACTCGCCTTCCCATTCAAAATCAATGAAATGACCCGCTCGGTGACGGCTGGGCCGTCGTTCGGACTGGTCCCGGCGAGGAGTTTCAATCCGTCGATGTATGTCCCCTTGATCTGGTTCTGGGCCAGCGCCAGCCCGAAATTCAGCCGGTTGAGCATCTGATTCGCCGAAAGCCATTCGTCGGCGCGGTCGGGAAATCCGTCGGGCGTGAGGCGTCCGAAAATTGGCTGGCCCATTTTGGCGATCCAGTCGCAAACCGGACCGCCGTCGGTCTCGGCATCGGTCGCGCGCAGGGCGGAAACCGCGAACTCGAACGGAGTCTTCACTTTCGCGCCGAGACTCGCCGCGAATTCCGGCGAAGTGAGGATGGTCCGCAGCGTTTCGCGGATGTCGCCGTCCGTTTTCAGAAAAACATCGGCGGCACGGGCGACGAGCGCGGGCGGCGGTGTGTCGCTCACGAACCGCCGCGTCAGCTTGGTGGCGATGAACTTTGCCGTCGAGGGATGCCGGGCGAGGATGTCGAGGACTTTTTCGACGTCGGCGATGCCGCCGCCCGCCGGAATCCGCTTGCCGAGGACGATTTTCTCGCCGTTGTCGTGCGCCGCCGGGTTGAACATGAACAGTCCTTCCTCGTTCGGCTTGCGGATCGTCCAGCCGGTCAGGCAGCGGGCCACTTCCTGCACGTCTTTCTGGGTATAACCGCCGTCCACGCCGAGCGTGTGGAGTTCCATCAGCTCGCGGGCGTAGTTCTCGTTGATGCCGCCGGATTTCTTCTCGGGGCGGTCCTTCGTGGCGGGCGAGACGCGCACCACGCTCGACTGCCAGTTGTCGAGGTAATAGAGCATCGCGGGCGAATGCGCCGTCGCACCGAGCAGATCGCGGAAGCGCCCCATCGCGTAGGGCCGGATCGCATCGCGGTCGAACGCCGTCATCATGAAGCGGTCGGAATCCTTGTTGATGAAGATGCTGAAGTGGTTTTCCCAGAAATTGACGGTCGCCTCGTACAACTGACGGTTGCTGTAGGTCGCGCGCAGTACCGTCGCCCGCCGCAAGTCGCCGATGACCTGCCCCGGATTCGGCATCGGCACGGGTTTCGGCTTGGATTCAGCGGGCTTGGCCAGGGCATCCGCGGATTTCGCGGGCATGTCACCCGGTTTCGCCATTTCGCCCGCCGGTTTTACTTCAGGCACGGCGGGCAGCGTGACCGGAACGGGCGGCGGTGGCGGCGGTTTGGGCGGATTGAACCGTTCCAGCAAGGCGGCCTGTGAAAGATTCAATGAGGAAATCGGCGCGAGCCGGCGGTCGAGATCGGAATCGTCGATGTTTTCGGGATTCAACTGGGCTTCGATATAGGCGCCGACGCCCATCGCCGACACCCGCTCGACATCGCCGGGACGTGGACCGAAGCCGAGCCGGTCCAATACATGAAGGATGCCGGATTTCGATGTCGGGGAAGTTGACCGCGCCGGGCGTTTCTGGCCGGGAGTGCTCGCTCCGGGAATCAGCAGGGCAGCCGTCAAACCAACCGTCAGCCAGCGAGAGACAATTCGTGGAAGCTCCATACGAATTTCGACCTCCGGAAATGACATCGGTGCATTTCCGACCGTAACACCGTGAACCGGGCGGCGGCTATCGTCGTATCCCGGAACAGTCAATTTCCGCCACTTCATTCAAAAAATCGGGGAATGGCCTTTCAAGGCGATTTCCGGCACGATGTTTGCCCATCGTATTTCGGCGTCATCCCCATTTTTCGAACCCGGAGATCGCGACATGCGCATTCGTACCCAGCTTTTCCTCGGCACCGCCGCCCTCATCCTCTCGCTCGTCGGCATTCAATGGTGGCTGCAACTGCGGCAACTAAAGGCGATAGAGCGTGAAGTAAACGAAGTCGCCAAGAGCGTGGGCGAGCGGGTCATCCTGAGCAACGCCTTCTTCAGCCGTTTTGATACAAACGGTCCCCTGCCCCTCCCGCCGGGGATCGATCCGAAAAAAGTTCCTCAAATGGGGAACTTCACGCCCGGAACGGCGGTATTCATCTCGGAAGGCGCGGAGAAAACGGCCCCGCCCGCCGGAGGAAACGAGTCCCCCAAACCGGGTGAGCCGAAGGGCACAATCCGGTTCGAATCCAATGTGAATCACAAGATCGTGATTCGCCGGTCAGGCACGCCGGGCGAAATCGAAACCACCCAGTTCCCGACCGAAAACCTGAAACCCGGCGAAACCACGGTCCAAAAGAATTTCGTCGTGAAGATCGAACCGGTTGCCGACAACGCCGAGCGGATGCTGGTGATCTCCGGGCTGCCCGACGGGCCGAAAAAAATCCCGATTCCGACTTCGAAATCAACGCAGATCGTACAATCAACCATTCAGCAACAACTGATCGCGGCCTGCCTTCTGCTGGTCGTCGGCAG
This sequence comes from Actinomycetota bacterium, assembly GCA_013298335.1. Taxonomy (GTDB): domain Bacteria; phylum Acidobacteriota; class Blastocatellia; order Chloracidobacteriales; family Chloracidobacteriaceae; genus JAAFHI01. The sequence continues at coordinate 2,201 of JAAFHI010000258.1, read as the reverse complement.
CGGACTGGCGGCCATGTTCGCCCACCGGATGACCTCGCCCCTGCGCACGCTCGCCGAGGGAACCGAGGCCATCGGTCGCGGCGAACTCGGCGTCCAGGTTCCCGTCAGCGGACGCGGCGAAATCGGCGAACTTCAAAAAGCCTTCAACCGGATGTCGTCGCGGCTGGCGCAACTCGAAACCGAACGCAAGGCATGGAAAGCCCGCGAACACCTCGCCGAACTCGGCGACCTCGCGCGCGGACTCGGGCATACGCTTCGCAACCCGTTGAATACACTTGGGTTGGTGGTCGAAGAACTCGCCGGACGCGGCACCGGCGACGGCTCGGAACTGGTCACGACCGCGCGCGGGCAGATCAAGCGCATCGACTGGTGGCTGCGCTCTTTCCTCACCCTCGGCGCGGGACAGGCCGCCACGCCGGAAATCGCCGACCTGCGCGACGTCCTCAACGACGTGGTGTTCGAAACGTCGCAGAGTGGTCATCCGGTCACCTTCGATTCACCCGACGAACCGATGCACGCGCTCGTCGTCGCCCCGGCCATCCGCGCCGCGCTCTCGAATCTCGTCAACAACGCCGTCGAGGCATCGCCCGCCGAGACGCCGGTGTCGGTCACGATGACCGCCGAAAACGACTGCGCGATGATTGCCATCCGCGACCACGGACCGGGACTGCCCGAGGAAGTGCGCTCGCGCCTGTTCACGCCCCACGTCACGACCAAAACCGGCGGCTCCGGGATGGGGCTTTTCCTCGCGCGCCAACTGGTTGAAGGAACCGGCGCGGGAACGCTCCTCATCGGTGACGCGGAGGGCGGCGGAACGCTGGTGACGGTCTGCCTGCCGCTCTATCGGTAAATCATTCAACACAAAGGTACAAAGACACGAAGACACAAAGAAAAATCCAAGAAAATTCATCTTCCACTTTGTGTCTTTGTGACTTCGTGTCTTTGTGTTCAAGAAAAAAACCATGCCAAACGAACTCTCCCTGCTCGTCGTCGAAGACGAACCGGCCCAGCGCCGGATCATCGCCGAAATTCTCCGCAAGGACGGTTTCGCCGTCACGGAAGCGGCCACCGGCGAAGAGGCGCTCCTGTCCATCGAGCGCGCGCGGCCCGAAATCATTCTGTGCGACTGGAAAATGCCGGGGATGGGCGGCGGCGGGCTGCTGAAGGAAGTCCGCGAGCGGGGGCTCGGATGCGCGTTCGTGGTGATGACGGCCTACGGCTCGATCAGCCACGCGGTCGAAGCGGTCCGGCTCGGCGCGGACGACTATCTCGCCAAACCATTCGAAAAAGAGGCGTTACTGCTCGCCATCCGGCGCATCGCCAAGACCTCGCGGCTCGAACGCGAGAACCGGGAACTGCGCGAGGCGGCAACTGAATATGACCGGCTGGGCGACATCGTTGGTCGCGCTCCGGCGATGCAGACGCTCTACAAAACGCTCCGCAAGGTCGCCGCGACGGATGCGACCATCCTGCTCAACGGCGAGTCGGGGACCGGAAAAGAGCTTTTCGCGCGGACGGTTCACTCCGAAAGCGCACGGGCCGCCGGGCCGTTTGTCGCGGTCAACTGCGCGGGCATCCCCGACACGCTCATCGAGAGCGAACTGTTCGGCCACGAGCGCGGCGCGTTTACCGGCGCGGACCGGCGGCGCGAGGGCAAGTTCGAACAGGCCGAGGGCGGCACGGTTTTTCTGGATGAAATTCCGTCCATGCCGCTGGGCGTCCAGACGACGCTGCTGCGGGTACTCCAGGAGCGGAAATTCACGCGCCTCGGCGGACGCGGCGAGGTCGAATGCAATGTCCGGATCGTGGCCGCGTCGAACCGCGACCTGACGAAAATGGTCGCCGAGGGAAGCTTTCGCGAGGATTTGTACTATCGGCTGAACGTCCTGCCGCTCTCCATTCCGCCGCTGCGCGACCGCCGGGAAGACATCCCGCTGCTCGCCGCCGCCTTTCACGAACGGGTCTCGAAACGGTACAACCTGACCGCCAACCCCTTGCCTTCAAACGTTTTACGTCAACTCATGGAATACGACTGGCCGGGGAACGTCCGGGAATTGTCGAACGTCATCGAACGGCTCGTCCTGCTCGCCGAGGACGGAAACGTCAAAATCGAGGACCTCCCCGCCGAAATTTCCAACGCCACCGCCGAACCGGGGTGCCCGTTCAAACTTCCCCCCGGCGGCATCAACTGGGAACAGGTC
>JAAFHI010000272.1 GCA_013298335.1 Actinomycetota bacterium | reverse complement strand
GGCGGTATCTTTCATGGCTGGTTGACGCGGGCGTTTCACTGCTTGACCGGCAGGAACGCGAAATCAGCAGCGGAATCGCTCGCATGGAATTTCAGCGGTGTTTGCGCGGAACGTCGGAATGCTGGTTGACCAGCGGGATTTCCGGAATGGGGATGTGGGTGGCGAGCGGTGTCCCGATAGTCGTATCGGTGGCTTCGACGAGTTTCGGGACGTTCAGCCACGGCATGTCGCGCGCGCCGGAATCGAGGTTGGTCCGCGCCTTTTCCCACAGCGTGCGGCAGGGTTCGTCGCGTCCCTTGAGCCGGTGGATGTGGGTCCCGCAAAGCTGGATAAGTCCTTGTAAAACAGATTTTTCCGGTCCGTCGTCGAGCCGCATCCAGAGCGATTCCCAGTCTTCGTGGGCGGCGTAGAACTCGCCGCAGTTGAAGAGGTCCGCGCCGGTCACGATGCCGAGCCGGAGGTGCGGATAGGCGGCTTCGAGGCTGTTCCCGGCCTGAATCCGGAAGGGATGATCGAGGCTGGTCTGGTAATCCCGCCAGATCGTGGCGGCCTTCATGGGAGACAGCGCGCAGCGGACCCACTGGAGGATGATGCCGGGAGAATAGGGAACGACCTGCCCGATTTCCGAATCGGCGTCGGCGCGGGACACGCACCGGGATTCGAGGCGCGCCTTCTGGTGCGGGTCGGGTTCATGGTCGAAAAGCAGCAGAATCCGCCGGTCGAGCCGGAGGGCGATCTTGATGGCGTGGTGGTCAAGGAAGTGGAGGCACGAAAACGCGGGCAACGCGAAGGCGATGGATTCGGGGCATCCGAAAGAGGGTAAAAACTTCGGCTTGAGAACGCTGCTCAGGGCGTCCCAACTGAGAATACTCATGCTGATCTATTCACTCGCGTTGGATTGGGCGGCGCGCTGGCCCAATGCGGAAATGAAGCACGCGCCCGTCGAAAGACGCAAGCCATTGGCGAAGTCTCTTGCCGACATCCGTTTGCGGCCTTCCATCTGAAGTTCCTCGACCGCCAGCGCGCCGTCGCCGCAGGCGATGACGATGGCGGAGGGGGAGACCTCGACGACCGTGCCGGGGAGGGTTTCCGCTGAAACGGTCCCGCTGAACGGTTTGGCTTTCCAGATGCTGACGCGCGCGCCGTCGAGGGTTGTATGACATCCCGGCCAGGGTTGAAAGCCGCGCGTCCGGGCGGCGATGGCCGCGACCGGCGCGGTCCAGTCGATCAGGCCGTCCTCGCGGGTCAGAATCGGGGCGTGGCTCGCCTCGGCATGGTCCTGCGGAATCCGCGGAAGCGTGCCCGCTTCAAGCTGTTTCAGGGCATCGCCGAGGGTGTCCGCGCCGATGAACGACAGCCGTTCCGCCAGCGTCACCGTGGTGTCGTCGCGGGCGATCCAGCACTCGGTCCGGATCGCGATGTCGCCGGTATCGAGTCCGGCGTCCATGAACATCACCGTCACGCCGGTGACCGGTTCGTCGTTGGCGACCGCCCAGTTGACGGGGGCGGCCCCGCGATACTTCGGCAGCAGCGAGAAATGGACGTTGAGGCAGCCGTGCTTCGGCGTGTCGAGCAGGTGCCGCGGCAGAATTCTGCCGTACGCCACCACGACCGCGACATCGGCGTTCAGGCTCCGGAAGTGCTCGTGCATTTCCGGCGTCTTGATTTTTGTCGGCTGAAAGACCGGAAGCCCCTGTTCGAGAGCGAGTTCCTTCACCGGCGGAGCCGAGAGCTTGTTCCCGCGACCGGCGGGACGATCGGGCTGGGTAAACACCCCGACGACCTCGTGGCCGTCCGTGAGAATTCGTTCGAGCGTCGGCAGGGCGATGGCCGGCGTGCCCATGAAGATGATTCGCATTTGAATGAGTCTTGGGAGTCTTGGGAGTCTTGTGGGTCTTGAGGGTCTTGGGAGTCTCGGGGCAAATGATCGGAAATTTCCAACTTCTTTGACTCCCAAGACACCCCAGACCCTCAAGACTCCCAAGACTCGCTTTTACTGGGCGCCGAGATAGCGGAACGCGCGTCCGGTCCATTCCCAGGCGTAGGTGAATTCGCGGCGGTTCTGGTCGCGGACGGTGATCTGGACCTGGGCTTTGGCGCGGCGGCTGACCGGCACGATGCGGACGCCGAGGACGTCGTCGGGCGCAATTGGAAAGACCCCGTTCCCCTTGGTGTTGGCGAGCGGGTAGGTGCGACCGCTGAGGTCGGCAACCGCGCGGACTTCATTGCGGAGCTGGTAGACGACGACCGTGTCGTTCATCTGGCGACCGCCGAGAATGTCGCCCCGTGCGCCTTCCAGCGGACGCGCCCCGCGGGCCCCGATGCGGTTGAGGACTTCCTCGGCGTCTTCGTAGGTGATGTTGCCCGACGGCTGGCCGCCAGTGTCGGTCGGATTCCGGGGCGGATTCTTCGGGTCCTGATCGTCGGGATTCGACGGGGCGATGGTGATGCCGCCGAGCGCCCGCTGCATGACGGCGAACTCGGTGGTGGTCCGGACGCCTCCCTGATCCGAGCCTTCGAGGTACTGGTCGATCTCGCGCTGGGTGTTCTGGGCCCGCTCGGTCGGAGGCGGGTGCGACGAGAAAATCTTGTCGATGGACCCGGGGCTTTTCCCGAGCGATTCGAGCAGGCGGAACATGTTGACCATTTCGCCGGTGTTGTAGTTCGCCTCCCGCATTTCATAGAGGCCGAGGTAATCGGCTTCGCGTTCCTGCTCGCGGGAGCGGCTGAACATCGCGCCGTTCGCCACGAGAACGGTCGCCGTCTGGGCAAGCGTGCCGAGCGCCCCGTTGCCGAGGATCGCCCCGAGGATGCCGACGAACACCCCGGTCGTCTGCTGGCGCTTGATGGTCGCGCTCAGGTGGTAGCCGACGTTGTGGCCGACTTCGTGCGCGAGCACGGCGGCGACCTGGCCTTCGGTCGTGGCCTTCTTCAATAAACCGCTGTAGATGTAGACCCGTCCGCCGCCGGGGGTGAAGGCGTTAATCTGGTCGTTGGCGATCACGTAAAACCGGTAGGGCAGGTCGGGGCGTTCGGAACCTTGCGCGACCCGGTTTCCGACGCGGTTGACGTAGTCCACGACGCGCGGGTCGGTGATGAACTTGTTCTTCTTGGCGATTTCCTGATGCGCCGCTTCCGCGAATTCGAGTTCCTGATCCCGGCTCATCGCGCCCCGGCCCCGGTCGGTACGGTTGCGGAACGGGTCGTAGGGATTCACGCCCGACACCCGCGATTTATCGGCGGCGAAGGTCGCGGGCGAAACCGAAATGACGGTCAGGAGCGCCAGCATCGCCGCCGCCGTGACGCGCCGGAATGCGCCACGAACGGGTTCGACGGCAGGTTGCTTCCAAAATGGCTTCAAAAATCCTTCTCCCATAGTTACAGTCCGACCTTTCCAGAAATGGTTTTTATGCCGAAGGAATCCGATTTCCGGTTCCCGACCCGTACTGGTCTCGGGATGATCCCGAAAATCGTCCGCGGTGATACGAAATCTCTCAATAACTCGGAAAAATACCGAGGTTTGACGTTGAATGGAGTGGCCGGGGATGCCCCGACCGTTTTCATTCAAACCGGCTTCGCCGGGAATTGCAACCTTTCCACACAACCACCCCACCCATGAAGGAGTTCACCGAATGCTGCTCGGCAACATGATGGATTTCCCGCTGACGTTGACGCATTTTCTGGATCGCGCCCGTCGGTACTACAGCCACGTCGAGATCGTAACCAAGATGCCCTCCGGGGACATGCACCGCTATACCTTTGGCGATGCCTACCGACGCATCTGCCGGCTGTCGAATGCGCTGACCCGCCTCGGCGTCAGGCAGGGGGATCGGATCGCCACCCTCGCGTGGAATCACTACCAGCATTTCGAACTCTATTTCGGCGTCCCCTGCTTCGGGGCGGTCATCCACACGCTGAACCTGCGCGTGCCGATCCACCAACTGGCTTACTGCATCAATCACGCCGAGGATCGCGTCATTTTCGTGGATGCCAGCCTCGTGCCGATGCTCGAAGCGATTCTCGACCAGATTTCCTCGGTCGAGCATTTCGTGGTCATCAACGCGCCCCGCGATTTTCAGACCTCGCTGCCGAACGCGGTCCATTACGAGGACCTGCTGGCCGCCGAGTCCGATGAATTCGAGTTTCCCGCGCTCGACGAACGCTCCGCCGCCGGGCTGTGCTACACGAGCGGCACGACCGGAAATCCGAAGGGCGCGCTCTACAGCCACCGTTCGCAGTTCATCCACACGATCGTCGGCGGCGCGGGCGATTCGCTCTCGCTCGCCTCGACCGACACGGTCATCGCGGTCGTGCCGATGTTTCACGCAAACGCCTGGAACCTGCCCTACCTGTGCGCCCTGCTCGGGTTCAAGTTCGTGCTGCCGGGGCCGCACCTCAAGCCCTACGATCTGGCGCAACTGATTCAGGACGAAAAGGTGACCGTGGCGGCGGGCGTGCCGACGCTCTGGATCGGCATGCACCACGAAATCCAGCAGCACGGCTTCGACGTTTCGAAGGTCCGGGCGCTCATCGTCGGCGGCGCGGCGTTTCCGAAAACCTGGATCGAAGCCTACGAGAAGGGCCTCGGGATTCCGGTCGTCCATGCGTGGGGGATGACGGAAATGTCGCCCATGGGGACTTCGACCGGTACGATGGCGGCGCGCACGGACCTCACGAGTGACGAGCGGATCGAACTCAAGACCCACCAGGGCTACGCCGTGCCGGGCGTCGAGATGCGCATCGTGGACGACGCGGGTGAGGAACTCCCGTGGGACGGCGCGTCCATCGGGGAAGTGCAGGTGCGCGGACCGTGGATCATCCAGAAGTACTACAACGACCCGAGCGGCGACGGGCAGTTCACCGAGGACGGCTGGTTCCGCACCGGCGACGTGGCGAGCCTCGACCCGAAGGGCCTGATGACCATCGCCGACCGGACCAAGGACCTCATCAAGAGCGGCGGCGAGTGGATTTCCAGCGTCGCGCTCGAAAACGTCATCATGTCGCACCCGAAGGTCCGGGAAGCCGCCGTCATCGCCGTCCCGAACGAGAAGTGGAGCGAGCGTCCGCTGGCGCTGGTCGTTCCCAAATCCGAGGAGGACCGCCCGACCCCGAACGAACTGCACGATCTGGTCGCGTCGCACTGCTCCAAGATCTGGGTGCCTGACGAATTCCGCTACATCGGCGAAATTCCGAAGACGTCGGTCGGAAAATTCGACAAGAAGGTGCTTCGGCAGCGGTACGCCGAGGGAAATCTTTAGAAAAGCAGCTACCGTTCAGCCCGCTGGTAGCCCTGCCCGTTTGGGCAGGGCTGTCTTCTCAGGAAACAAACCGGATGCCGGAATTGATCACCGAAGCGCGCGTCCAGGTGCGGTACGCGGAAACCGACCAGATGGGCGTCGTCTATCACGCCAACTTTCTGGTCTGGATGGAAATCGGTCGCACCGACCACTGCAAGGTCTGCGGCTTTCCGTACACCGAGATGGAAGCCGCCGGATTCCGGCTGGCGGTGACCGACGTTCATTGCCGCTATCAGGCGTCGGCCAGGTACGACGATGAAATCATCATCCTGACCCGGATTCTCGAAGCCCGCTCGCGGCAGGTCATCTTCGCCTATGAAATCCGCCGCGCGCCGGACG
>JAAFHI010000007.1 GCA_013298335.1 Actinomycetota bacterium | reverse complement strand
CGGGCTCGCCATCGAGCGCACCGCCCGCGACCTCGGCCTGAACCTGCCGCCGGAACTCGTCTACGTTTTTCGAAGCCTCTCGCTGCTCGAAGGCATGGCCGCGAAACTCGAACCGGGCTGGAATCTGCACGAACACGGCCTCGAACCCATGAAGGACGCCCTCGCGCCCCACTACATCAAGACCAAACTCAAACAGGACGGCCTGCTCGGCACCGCGATGAACGAACTCAAGCGGTTCTTCGGCCACCGGACGGTGAAGCGGTTTACTTGAAAAGGGATCAGGGGTCGGGGACCAGGGATCAGGAAAAGGTTTCGGGTATCGGGTGTCGGGTTTCAGGTTCTGAAAAAGGGATCAGGGGTCGGGAATCAGGGATCAGGAAAAGGTTTCGGGTATCTGGTGGCGGGTTTCAGGTTCTGAAAAAGGGATCAGGGGTCGGGAATCAGGGATCAGGAAAAGGTTTCGGGTATCGGGTGTCGGGTTTAAGGTGGGGATTGGATTCTGGAATTCATTGGACGGCGGGGTGGTCGAAATTCCCTCAATCTTCTTCATCCTCAAGGAGTTGCCGTGACCGGCGGGCGTTCTTTTTGGCCGTCAGGACGAGCAGGATGAGCAGTCCGGCGATGACCATCCACTGCGGGTTCAAAAGAAAACGCGCCACCGATTCAAACCACTGTTCCGGGTTATCATCAAATAGCGATGAAGCCAGAAACCGGACCGCCCACAGGCAGATCATCACGGCAAACGCGACGGGAAAACCATGTCGCCAAAGTGAAAGCGACGACATTTCCGGTAATCTGCCTTCATTTTCAATGACGTGCGGGATTGTTGCCGGTGTCGGAAGTTCAACGCCGGCGCAGCGAATGCAATGGCCGGTCGCCGGATTGAACAGATCCACCTGATGGCAGATTTCGCAGCGGACGGCGTTCGTTTCCCGCCGGACCAGGAATCTCGGCTCGGCGTCGGAAAAGATCGGCTCGGTCGATTCAGTGGTTTTCGTCGCCGTTTCGCGCATCACGTTTTGCCTCCGAGGAAATTCAAAGAGGAAATTCAAACCGGATGGAAACCATCTTACCGATTCCGACACTTGAGAGCGACGACCCGGAGTTCATCGAGGTCCTCAATAACGTCATTTCCGGCCTGATTGAACTTCACGCGCCGGAACGCCTGTTCCTGATTCGGGTCAAAAACTGGTTCGATACCAAGTGGTTGAACTTTTCCGGCAGAGGGCGGGTTCATTTTCCGAACAGCTTTCCCATCTTCGAACATGAAACGTCACTCGATGTATTTCATCAGGATCAGCCGGTTTTCCCGCCGTTTACGCCCAAACGGGTGCTGGACGAGTTTCATGCCATAAAGAACGAAGACGGCTATAAATTTATTGGGAATGCAAAGTTTTTGGTCCACCCATTGGTTTTGACCTACAGCAGCGATTATCTCCACCGGAGGGTCGTCGATTTCGCGCCTTCGGGCGTTTTTCTGTGGTACGCCTCGAACACCGCCGTGACCGAGCGGGCCAGCCTGATGGTCTACGTTTCGGAAAACCGGGCGGTCACCACCTGGTTTGCGTCCTTTTATAAAAAGGATGGCCGATGGGAGGTTTATCGGACGAAGAATCTGAAACGCGAACATGTCGAACTGCTGTTTCCCTGCCGGGTCGCGTGACTCTCCCCTGCTTTCTCAAAAGCCTTTCATTCATCAGCCGTCCCATTTGAAAAAATGTCGGAAGCGGTCCCCTATATATTTAGGATCGCGCGCGTACGATGAACGCCTCTTCAAAGTTTTCAAAATCGGAAAACTTGAACCCGGTGAAACCCGACCGGGGCGTTGCGCGTTGAATGAGTGGCGTTTCCGCCGCATACTCACGCAATCCGAACATTTTCAAAGGATTTTCCCGCGCATGACGAACTTCCTCCGTCCATTTTCCGTCCGCCGAAGGCTGGCGGTCGCCCTTCTCGTCCTTCCCATGCTGCTGTCGTCGGTCGGTTTCGCCGGAACGGGGCCGCTCCCGCTGCCCGCCAACCTGGCCGACATCCAGCCTTCCGAACTCAAGCGCCACCTGTCGTTTCTGGCCTCGCAGGAACTCGGTGGACGCTACACCCTGAGCCAGGGCAACCGCATCGCCGCCCGGTATCTCGCGTCGGAACTCGAATCCTTCGGTTATCGCGGCGCGGCGAAGGACGGCAGTTTTTTCCAGAAAGTGCCCTTTACCACTCGGACGTCCGGGGAAGTGCCCGCGACGGTCACGATTGGCGACCGGACCTTCAAGTTCGGCGAAGATTTCATCAGCCCCGCCCCGCCCCCGGCTGATTTCGATACGAAAGCCGAACTGGTTTTCGTCGGCTTCGGCGTGTCGCTGCCGGGAATCGACAGTTACAAGGACGTGGACGCGCGCGGAAAAATCGTGGTCTGTCTGCCGCAGGGCTACTGGCCGAAGGAAGTCGGCGAGAAAAAGCCCACCGGCGACCTGCGCCGGGAAGCGGCCACCAAAGCCGGCGCGGCGGCGATTCTGCTGCTGCCGGACGAAAATGCCGTCGGGGGATGGGATCAGGTGAAAGCCTTCGGGCGGCGCGGGTCACGTCCCAGCGGGAAGCGCCCAGACGGCGCGACGACCCCGATTCCGTCATTTCTGGCCGGTCCGGCCCTCGCCGCCCGGCTTCTCGAAACGTTCAAGCTGAAACTTGAAGACGTGCAGACGATGGGGAAAGCTGGCAATGCTCCCGCCTCGGTGAAAAGCGCCGAGATTTGTGGCATTCGCTCGACGGTGAAGGAAGCCACCGAGTACGGCCAGAATGTCGTCGGCATTCTCGAAGGCTCCGATCCCGTTCTGAAGAAAGAGTTTGTGGTCATCAGCGCCCACTACGACCACCTCAAGGCCGAAGGCGAAAAGATTTATCCCGGCGCGGACGATGACGGTTCGGGAACGGTGACGGTGCTCGAACTGGCGCGGGCCTTTTCGAAGAGCAAGCCGCGGCGCTCGATTCTCGTCCTCTTTAATACGGGCGAGGAACTGGGTCTGGTCGGTTCGGCCTACTTCACGGATCAGGAACCGCTCGTTCCGCTGGAATCCATCGTGACTGATTTCAACATCGACATGATTGGCCGGACGCGCGCGGCGGACGACACAACGCCGGGCAACGCCAAGCTTTCCGACCGCGACGGCGTGTTTGTCATTGGTCCCGACAAGCACAGTTCCGAACTTATGGAATTGAACGAACAGACCAACAAGGACGTGTCGAAGCTGAATCTGGATTACACCTACAACGACGAAAACCATCGGGACCGGCTCTTTTACCGGAGCGACCACTGGAATTTCGCCAAAAAGGGCATCCCGATCATTTTCTATTTCACGGGTTTACACGTGGACTACCACCAGGCGACCGACACGGTGGACAAAATCGACTTCGAGAAGATGGCCCGCATCGGGCAGTTCGTCTACGCCACGGCCTGGCGGGTGGCAAACCGCGACCAGCGGCTGAAGATCGACCGGTGGAAGAAGCAGGGCTAGTGGTTAGCAGTTAGCAGTTAGCAGTTAGCAGTTAGCAGTTAGCAGTTAGCAGTTAGCAGTTAGCAGTTAGCAGTTAGCAGTTAGCAGTTAGCAGTTAGTGGGTTGTAGCGACGGGAAGTTGGCACAGATCGAGAAATCTCCCGTAAACAGTTCTTTCCAAAGGTTTTCACTAACTGCTAACTACTATCTACTAACTGCTTTCTACTAACTGCTTTCTACTAACCACTGGCCACTAACAACTAAAAAAGAGGCGTTCGCCACGGGAGCGAACGCCTTTTTCATTTCCACACGTACTACCAAATTTCCCCACCACTGAGGAAAGCCGTTTAGTCGAGCGAGAGCGCCGACTTGGAACCTTTCATTTCGATGCGGGCGATCTTGCGGATACCGTCCTTGGTATTGAAGACCACGATGTCGGAAGAAGCCGCCTTGGGGAGTTCGACGATTTTGTAGGACGTCCGGGCAACTTCCTTTTTGCCTTCGGAGACGACCAGTTCGCCGGGTTCGGCGTCGTTGAATTCGACCGTGTAGTTGCCGGCCTTCAGGTCGCGTCCCTGCACCTGGCAATCGCGCGGAATCATCATGTCGCGCTTCATTTTCTTGGCCGCCAGCACCGGAACCACCATCAACGCCGCAAAAACAACACCCAGAATAACTCGTTTCATCGCGTGAACCCCCTGTCGGCTGTGCCGAGGAAAAATGTCGTCCAAAGTGAGAAGTTCGTATTTCGTGAATCTGAACTTCTATTCAGTTTCGATAAACCCAAAATATGAACTCAGGTTCAGATTGTCAAACAAATCTTCCGGGACTTCCGGAAAAATTCCGGTCCGCGGCAACGGTTCGGGGGTGAAAAAGTTCTTGTAACATCGTCCGGGCGGTCTGCTACGATGCGGCCCCCGAAACGAAAATCCGAAAATTGCGATGTTGTGCCCTATGTCTACCCCGATGACCGACGGTGCGGTGGCGGAGCCGACCGGCATTCCGATGCCCAAACAGGAACGCAGCCGGCGAACCCGCGAAAAGATTATCGAAGCCGCGATTCAGCTTTTTGAGGAGCGCGGTTTTGAAAAGACGACTTCGAACGACATCGCCGCCGCGGCCGGGGTGAGCATCGGTTCGTTCTATGCCTATTTCACCGACAAGCGGAAATTGCTGCTGCTCATTTTCGAACAGCTCATCAGTGAACGGCTCGACGCCGTGTTCAGCAATTTTCGGGAAGAGGATCTGCTCGGGTGCGAGGGGCGGCGGTGCATTCGCGACTCGATCGAACGGGTGTTTCAGAACAAGTCGATGACGCCCGGACTGAACCGCATCCTGCACGAGATGGCCGAAAAGGACCCGGACATCAACGGCATCCGCAAGGATTTCATCCAGCGGTCGGTGCAGCATCTCGGAGATTTGCTGACCAAGGCCCGGGAAGCGGACCGCTTGCAGCCGGTGGAAGTCTCGGTCGCGGCGGCGATCATCATTCACGCGGTGGACGCCATCGCGATGCAGTGCGTCCTGCTCGATCATCTCGACCGCTCGCAGTGGGATCCCTACCTCGACGGCCTGACCGATATGATTCAGGCCTACGCCTTCAAGCCTGCCCCGAACGAAGAACCGACGATGTAACATTCCGGCAAACTATGTTACTTCCGGGGTTTATCCGAGTTTTCCACAAGTTATCCACAGCCCTTGTGGAAATTTTCCTCTCCTTGAAACTACTTGAGGAAATCGGTGAATCATACGGTTTTTGAAGCCTGTTCTTGCTTTCCAACAAAAACGGAGACATCGGCCTGGATGTCTCCGTTTTCATTTTCCACAAGTTTTCCACAAGTTTTCCACAACCCTGATTCGGGATTATTCACAGGCCCTCGGCCTCCCGAATGTCTTTCTATCCCTTCGGGGCCGTGTAGCCGTTGCGGGACCGCGGAACGAGCTTCCGCTTGCCGTCGTCCACCCGGATGACGATTTTCCGGAACGTCCCGTCCTTCTTGTCGTTGGTCGAGACGAACCCGATCGAGTACTGGGTGCGAAGATCAGCGTTGATCTGGCGGGCGATTTCGGTGATTTCGGTGTTCGTCCGGGGGAAAAACGACCGACCGCCGGTTTCGGTCGCAATCTGGTTGATGAGTCCGGTTGCCTTGGCCTTGCTGGACTTCTTGAAGATGCCCCCGTCGCCGTCGAGGTCGTCGGTAATGCCGATGATGTAGACCTGGACGTCGTATTCCTGCATCAGTTTCACGATCTGGCCGTGGCTGAAGTAGCTGTCGCGATCATCGCCGTCGGAAATCACGATGATCGCCTTGCGTCGGTTCTTCCCTTCCTTGTTGGCGTATTCCGCCGAAACCTGAATGGCATCGACCATTGCGGTGCCGCCGCTCCAGACGATGTTATCGACCGCGTCGTCAATATCGGCGGCGCGCGGCGTGAATTCCTCAACCAGTTCCGGCTTGTTCTTGAAATCCACCATGAAGTACTCGTCGCCACGCTTCGCCGAGCGGGTGAGAATCTTGACCGCCTCGACGACTTCGTTCCGGCGCGACCGCATCGAGCCGCTCGTGTCGATGACGAACCCGAGGCTGACCGGGGCTTCATCGCGGCTAAAGTATTCAATCTTCTGCTCGATCTGGTTTTCGAAAATCTTGAACTGGTCCTGCTTGAGGTCGGCGACGAAGCGGTTTCCGGCATCGAAAACCGAGACGTCCATCACGATCAGGTCGGTACCGACCTTGATGGTGTCGTTCGGGTCCTGTCCCGAGGTCGGGGCATCGGGCCGGGGCGGCTTTTTCCCGGGACGTTCCTGGCCGCGGGCGGCGGCGGCGGCGAAAGCCGGGTGCGTGGTCGCCGTCGCGCCGGCGACGAGGCCGGAAAGGGTCAAAATGGTCGCGGTCCGGAGCGTCTTCCGAAAGAAAGCGGTGGCCATCGTCGTCGTTCCTCGTGGGATAAAGGGATTTTTTCTGAAAATCGTCCGCCGATTGATTGTCGCAAAGGGGGTACGGGTTGTCCACGCCCGACCCGCCGGGAAAGTTCCGAAGCTGTGGATTTCTCTTGTCCATAATTGCTCCTTATGGTAGTCTGCCCGCCTGCCACATGAGCAATTTTCTTCTGTAAGCCTTTTATTCACAGTCACTTAGAGATACTGCTCAAGATTTCCACAACCCTTCCCGATTCCTGTGGAAAAGTTGTGGAAAAACTTATTTTCCGCTTTAGAATCAGTAATTCGAAACCATTTTTCGAGCAACGGGTTCAAGGGGTTCGATATGGATGCAGACAAGTGGTCAGCCCTGATGCAGGAGATCGAAAAACGGCTCAACCACGAGAGCTTCAACACGTGGTTCAGGCCGGTCACGCTTCACTCCGCGCACGACGGCACGATTTTTTTCGGCGTTCCGACGGTCAGTTACAAAAACTGGATTTCGGAAAGTTACGGCGACATTCTCGAAGAATCCCTCGGCGCGGTCGGTCTCGACGGCCACCGGGTTGATTTTGTCGTGACCGGCGGCGAAGCGGCTGACGAACACTCCATGCCGCCCGAAAAGGGCGCGGCATTCATCGGCAACGGACAGCTTTCGCTCTCGCTGGCCGAAACGGAAAACATTCCGGCGGCCCGGATCGTCGATATCGAACCCCTCGAACTGCCGCTCAACCCGAAATACACCTTCGATACCTTCGTCGTCGGCTCGTGCAACCAGTTTGCCCACGCCGCCTCGCTCGCGGTCGCGGAATCGCCGTCGCGCACCTACAACCCGCTCTTCGTCTACGGCGGGGTGGGACTCGGCAAGACGCACCTCATGCACGCCATCGGACACGCCGTGCGCGGGCGCGACCGGCATACGCGGCTCGTCTACATTTCGTCGGAAAAGTTCATGAATGAACTCATCAACGCGATCCGGTACGACAAGGCCCAGGCCTTTCGCGAAAAGTACCGCGGAATCGACGTGCTGATGATCGACGACATCCAGTTCATCGCCGGGAAGGAACGGACGCAGGAAGAGTTCTTCCACACGTTCAACGCGCTCTACGACGCCCAGAAGCAGATCGTCATTTCGAGCGACTGCCCGCCGCGCGAGATTCCGACCCTGGAAGAACGCCTCCACTCGCGGTTCGAATGGGGCCTCATCGCCGACCTCCAGCCGCCCGACCTCGAAACCAAGGTCGCGATTCTCAAGCGCAAGGCCGACATCGAAAAGATCGACCTCAACGACAACGTCGCGCTGTTCATCGCCGGAAAGATCAAGTCGAACATCCGCGAACTGGAAGGCTCGCTGATCCGGCTGGTGGCCTACGCCTCGCTCAAGAAGCGCCCGATCGACATCGAACTCTGCAAGGAAGTCCTCAATATCGAGGAAGAGGAACGGGCCATCACGATCGAGATGATCCAGCGCGTCGTGGCCGACCACTACGGCCTGCGCCCGAACGACCTCAAGTCGAAAAACAACTCGCGCAACATCGCCGTCCCCCGCCAGGTGGCCATGTATCTGTGCAAGCAACTGACCCCGCACAGCCTTCCCGAGATCGGTCGGAACTTCGGAAACAAGCACCACACGACCGTCATGCACAGTTGCGAGAAGATCGCCGGGCTCTACGGCACCCAGGGCGATTTCCACAGGCTCATCAATAACCTAATTAGTTCATTAAAATAGATTTACACAGGTTTTCCACAGATCTGTGGAAAACTCCCTGTGGACCCGCTGTGGAACCTGTGGAACCCTTTCGGCCATGTGTCAAAGGTTCCACAGGTTCCACAGCGGGCCAGTTTTTTTCCACAGCTTTTTGCACAGGATTTTCTCAGGCATAAACCTTTTGGAAGCAGTAACTTGCAAAAAGTTTTCCACATTTCCACAGGCCCTATTACTACTACTAGGACCCATGAATGAAAATTTCTGTTCTAGAAACAATAGTAAAAGGGCGTTTTCGGTGAAGTTGAGAAACTGCTTGAGGGACCGCTTTTCAGCGCCCGGTGGCGGTGGCTGACGCGCCTCCGGCGGACGGTTTGCGGAGTTCGACTTCGACATTCGGAAAAATGCCCTGGAACGTTTCCGCCGCCCGCGCCGCGCACCAGACTTCGAGGTCGCAGGGTTTCGCGGTCAGCGGCGTGACCGTCATCCGCTTGCCGCGCAGCCGGACGTCGAGATCGTCCACGACCCCCTGATGCCGCCGGTCGAAGGCATCGGCGAGGCGCAGGATGGCGGTGAGCTTCAGGACCGTTGCCTGGCGGGAAGGCGAGAGCCGGACGAAATCCTCGTGCTTGCGTTTCGGCAGCGATCCCCGGTGGTAGCGGACGAGGTTGGCGATGACCGCGACTTCCTCGGTGTGGAAGCCGGGCAGATCGGCGTGGCGGATGAGGTACATCCCGTGTTTGTGGTGGCTGCCGTGCGAGATGTGGTACCCGATGTCGTGGAGCAGCGCGGCGTATTCCAGCCACTCGCGCTCGACCGCCCCGAGGCCGTGGAGCGCTTTCGTCCCGTCGAAGATGCGGCCCGCGAGTTTGGCCGTGTGGTGGGAATGGACCGCCTCGTAGTCGTACCGCCGGGCGACCGACAGAATGCTTCGCATCCGGACGCCCGCCGCGGCATCCTCGGTCGCCTTGGCCGCGAGCATCTCCGGGGCGTGCTCGTGCAGGTAGTTCAGGATCATTCCCTCCCGCAGCGACCAGTCGCAGGTCGTCAGCTCGGCGATGTCGAGTTCCCGCAGGATCGTTTCGAGCAGCAGGCCGCCCGCGACGATGATGTCGGCCCGGCGGCCGTCCACGCCGGGGGCCTTGCGTCTTTCCTTGAGCGACATCCGCTGGAGCTGGCGGTTGAGTGGTTCCAAAGCCTTCAGGGAGAGTTTTTCTCCGTAAACCGCCCTGGGAGGCGTTTTGCCGTCGGAATCCCCTGAAAACGGCTGTAAAGCGGCGGCCAGCCCGAGGATGGACCCTGACGTTCCGATGACCCGGCGGAACTTTCCGGAGGCCTTGATTTCACGGACCGTCCGCACCAGACCGCTCCGGACGTAGGTCGTCAGCGCCTCAGCGTCGGATTTGGTCGGCGGATCGTTTTTCTTCAGGAACTGTTCGTGCAGCCGGACCGCCCCGAGCTTGACCGAAGTGAGATAGTCGGGCGTTTCGCCCCGCGTCAGGATGAACTCGGTGCTGCCGCCGCCGATGTCGATGATGAGCGCCCGCTCCCCCTTGAAATCGGTTACTTCGTTGACCGCCAGGGCAATCAGGCGGGCTTCCTCGACGCCGGGCAGGATTTCGATCTGGAGTCCGGTCTCGCGTTCCACCCGGCGCAGAAACACCTCGCGATTCCAGGCTTCGCGGACCGCGCTCGTGGCGGTCACGATGATCGGCGACGCGTCGAGCGCCTGTGCGAGCGCGGCGAACCGGCGCAGGGTGGCGATGGCGGCGTCCATCCGGGAGGGCGAGATGTGGTGGGTGTGGAGCGTTCCGGCAGCGAGGCGAACCATTTCCTTTTCGCGCTCGACGATGTGGAAGCGTTGGCCTGGGCGCGCCTCGGCGACGATCAGGTGAAGCGAGTTCGACCCGATGTCGATGGCGGCGATGCGACGCGATGCGGGAGCTTTGGTTTTTCCAGACACGAATTGAGTCTCAGGCGGTCGGTGTGGGGTGACTATCGAAAAGCACTGTAGGGAAAGAGCTTACGGGAATCGAGGCCGACCGGAACGTATCCGCTTATAACTGGCGAGGCTAGCACGTGCGGCGCGGTTCGACAAACCACAGAACCATATTTTTACTTTGTGCCATTGTGGCCTCAAGCGGCGAAACCCGGACGAGGTGTGTCCCGGCGGCGTCCTTCAATCCTACAACTTCGGAGAATCTAAGCGATGGCCTTTTCGATTGCCAGCGTTCGCCGGACGTGTGTCCGCCCCCTCATCTTTCTCGGTCTGATCGGTCTGTTGTGCCTCCCCCTCGCGGGGCAGCCTGGCCGCGCCGCGGATCAAACTCCCCCCCCGCCCCACCAGCCGAGCAACGAGGCGCTCCAGGCCGACCCGGCCGCCGCCCTCAAAGCGCTGGTCGATGGCAACGCCCGGTTCGTCGCGGGTAAAACGGTGCATCCACGCCAGGACATCGAACGGATCAAGGAAACCGCCAAGGGGCAGAAGCCCTTCGCCATCATCGTCGGCTGCTCCGATTCGCGGGTGCCGAATGAAATCATCTTCGATCAGGGCCTCGGCGACCTGTTCATCGTCCGCACCGCCGGCCAGGTTTCGACCTACGCCTCGTGGGGCAGCATGGAATTCGCCGAGGAAGTGCTCGGCGCGCACCTCATTGTGGTTCTCGGCCACACCAAGTGCGGGGCGGTGAAGGCCGCCGTCGAACTGCCCAAAGTCCCCGGCCACATCGTCACGCTCATCAACGAGATCAAACCCGCCGCGCAGAGGGCCAAAAGCATGCCCGGCGACCCGGTCGAGAACGCGGTCCGGGAAAACGTCCGCATGCAGGTCGAGAAGCTCAAGGGCCTCGAACCCGTGCTCGCGGAACGGGTTCGCGACGGGAAACTGAAAATCGTCGGTGCGGTTTACGATCTCGAAACCGGCAAGGTCAACCTGATTGAGTAGCCGTTCCCGGAATTGTGGCGGAAATGTTTTCGCCGCGATTCCGGAACGTTCTCCACCATCACTTTTTGATTGAGGAACGACACGAAATTCGCCATGGACAACCACGCCCTCTTTGCGAGTCTGCTCGCGCCAATGTGCCTTGCCTTCATTCTCGGGGTAGTCGCGACCCGGGTGAAAAGCGATTTGAAATTCCCCGAAGAACTCTACACCACGCTCACCATCTACCTGCTGGTCGCCATCGGAATGAAGGGCGGTTACAAACTTTCCATCAGTACCTTCGCCGAGTTCTGGCGTCCCGGTCTGGCCGCCATCGGTCTCGGGGTCTGCATCCCGGTCTGGTGCTATTTCCTTTTGCGAAAATTCGGGAAATTCGACGTCGTGAACGCCGCCGCCATTGCCGCCCACTTCGGATCGGTATCGGCGGTGACTTTCAGCGAAGCCCTCGCGTTTCACGATACCCTGCGGGCAGCGGTCACGCTTCCGGCAGGAATGAAATTCGATGCCCCCGAGGCGATTCCTTTCCTGAAGGCCGCCGGCGTGGCAGGCGGGTGGTATGAAGGATTCATGCCGAGTCTGCTGACCATCATGGAAGTGCCGGCGATTCTGGTCGCGATCATCATTGCCCGGATAAGCCACGAGGAGCGCTCTGTTTCCAGCGACAATGCTCCCTTTTCGGAAGTGCTTCGCGAACTCTTCGCCGGGAAAAGCACGTTGCTCCTGCTCGGTTTTCTGGCGATCGGATTCGTCAGCGGCAAACGGGGCTGGGAACAGGTTTCGCCCCTCTTCGATGTCCCGTTTCGCGGCGTGCTGACCATCTTCCTGCTTGAGGCGGGCCTGGTCACCGGGCGTCGCCTGGGCGATCTCAAAAAAGTCGGACCGTTTCTGGTCGGATTCGGCATCATCATGCCGATTCTGCATGCCCTGATCGGCATCCTGCTCGGAAAGTGGTGCGGCATGTCGCCTGGTGGCGCGACGATTCTCGGCGTTCTGGCCGCGAGCGCATCCTACATCGCCGCTCCGGCGGCCTGTCGGGTGGCGCTTCCAAAGGCGAGTCCAACGCTGTTTCTCACCGCTTCGCTGGCGATCACCTTTCCTTTCAACATCGTTGTGGGACTGCCGCTCTATCACTACTTCGCGAAACTCATCTACGGAGGATGACTCATATGCAAACCATGCCAATGAAACTGGTTACGATTATCGCGGAAGATGAATTGGAACCGCGGCTCACGGATGACGTGAAAAAACTCGGCGCCCACGGCTACTCCGTGGGCAAGGTTCGCGGGGAAGGGATGCACGGCGCGCGCCTGAGCGAGTGGGAAGGCGAGAACATTCGGATCGAAACCATCGTACCGGATACCGTCGCCGATCAAATCATGGCCCACTTGGCCGAACGGTATTTTCCGCATTTTGCCGTTGTGGCCTATATCTCGAACATCGAGGTGTTGAGGGGCGGAAAATTCGCCTGACGTCTCCCGCATGGCGGAGGGAGGGGATAACGGTCCATTCGGTTTGACTTCGTTTCCAACCGGGCTCTACAATCACTGGACTTTTCCAGCGCTCTTTTTCCCTCCCTGCCGACCGCACATATCAGGAGACTTTTAATATGTCAGCCATCGATAGCGGACGTTCCTCCGGTTCCTTTTCGCCGCATTCCACTTCAAGTCGCGGTCGGATCGCGATTTTCATTGACGGAAACAACCTTTTTCATGCAGCCCGCTCGGTCGGCGTCGAAATTGATTACGCCAAGCTGCTCAACGTTTTGCGGGGCGAGGACATGCTGCTCCGGGCCTTCTTTTACACGGGGGTCGATCAGCAGGCGGAGCGGCAGCAGGGCTTTCTGCTCTGGATGCGCCGCAACGGCTACCGGGTCGTCGAAAAGGAACTGAAAATGTTCCCCGACGGCACCAAGAAAGCCAATCTCGACGTCGAAATCGCCGTCGACATGCTGTCGCTGGCCGACAAGTACGACACCGCGATTCTCGTCAGCGGCGACGAGGATTTCGCCTACGCCGTGAACGCCATCGCCTACAAGGGCGTCCGCGTCGAGGTCGCCGGTTTCCGCAGCAACACCTCGCCGCGTCTGATCGACGTGGCCGACCGCTTCATGGAACTTGATGCCCTCATCGGCGACATCTGCAAGGCCGACCGGGCAACCGGCAGCCTGCATGCCGCCTCCGGCACGCACCGGCGGGAAAACGGCCAGCAGGGGTTGCGCAGCAGCGGCGACTGGTCCGTGGTCCATTCCGACCGCGGTGGGCTCGGGACATCCAATCCCGCCAACGAGGCGGTCACGGTGGACGGCCCCACGCTTCCCGCAGATCCGTCGCCCATCTCCGACGCCGGAGCGCTGTAACCGCCGCATTCAAATCCGAAACCCGCGCATCACCCGGCCCCGGCCGGGTGATGCGCGTCAGCGGCGACGCCTTCCGGCCAGCGCCCCGTCCTCCTTCTTTTTTCAGACCCGTCGTGTTTTTTTCGGGCACTCCGAGAACCGTCTTGCCGACGTTTCGTGCCCGTGATACTTACCTGCATCCATACGCGCGTTCGTTTCTGCCCACCTGCCATCCGGTTGCGCCCGTGTGCTTCCGGACCGCCGCATTCCGTTCGCTGAATCTTTCCCCGTCCGACCAATAAGGAGGAACTCAATGACTTTTCGACGACCCACGCAGTTCGTTCTGGCGACCGTCGTTTTCGCGGCGCTGGCGCTGACCGCCGCCTGCTCATCCTGCTCCAGCAAGCCACCTTCCCGTTTCGACAAGGCGCAGCAGGAAAGCACCCAGCCAAAGGATAAACAGGCCCCGGTCAATCAGAATCCGATTGCCGGCGGCACATTCAATAAATTTTTCCCGAAAGCCGAAGCGGGCTATACCGTGACCTTCGCCCAGGAAAAGAAGGGTGTCTCGCAGGCTTCACTGAAGAAGGACGGCAAGGAAGTCGCGCTTCTGTCGGTGACCGACACGACCGCCAATCCGACGTCGCTCGATAAGTACAAAGCGTCCACGACCAAGATCGGCGGACACCCGTCGGTCCAGTTCGGCCCGAATACCTCGGTGCTGGTCAAGGGACGCTATCAGGTGACGGTCGCCGCCAAGCCCGGTTTCGCCAAGCCCGACGCCGAGAAATGGCTTCAGAAATTCGACCTCGCGGGCATCGCCTCCATTCCGTAACCGCCTTCATTATTTCAAGGAGACATTCCAATGAGCGATAAATCGATCATCGAGATTGTGGACGAAATTCCCTCTAGCGGGATGACCGTCATGCTGCTCAAGTCGCTCGACTTCGTCGTGCCCGGACAGTGGCAGAACGTGGTCGGCTTCGAAAATACGATTCGCGTCTACACCGGCACCGACGACGAAGCCTACATTCAGGCCGTCGGCGACCGGGTGGTCCATCTGTACAACGATTCCTCCCAGGGATATCAGCGCGCGCTCTGGCTCTATCAGACCGCCAACAGCGCGGGCGGCATGCTCGGCACCGCCGCCATGGCCAGCAAACTCGGTGAAAGCGTGTCTTTCCTCGGCTTCCTCGACAAGATTACGCCGAAAGCCGATACCTCCCAGTCCATCGACTTCACGCTCAAGACGGTCATCGAACTGCTCTGCTTCTGCCAGATCAACGGGATTCCCGGCGACAGCATCGGCGATTTCGTGGCCGCGCTCGGCGAATACGGCGGAGACGCGCTCATGCGCGTGGCCGCGATCGTCTGCGTGGACGGTCTCCTGCCGCTCGGTCCCGATTTCCTCAAGATGGGGGACGCCGCCGTCAGCCGGATTGCCGATTTCGAATCGAATCCGATTTTCACGAAGATCGCTTCCTACATTCCCGGCGGCGATTCGGCGAGCAAGGTCGGCTTCATCGGACAGGCGTTCGGCAGCGTCCGCGACTGGATGGACAACTTCGTGCAGTCGCGCGGCCTCACCCGCGAGGGTATCGTCGGCAGCGTCCGCAACTACATTGACATCACCGACGACAAACTCGACTACGTCGGGGCCTTCCTCGACATGACCACCAACTACTACGAACACACCGGTATCCAGACGCTCGCCCGCCGCATGGTCGAGCGCGCGATGGCCGAGGTGTAGCAAATAGTGGTTACCAGTTCGTTTTTTGACTAACCGCTCACTACTAACGGCTAACCACTCAAAAAGAACGGCCCGCCTTCCATTCCGGAGGGCGGGCCGTTCGACTGCGCGAAAAACGGTTTTTATCGTTGTGTGCGTTCGGCGGCCTTGACGCGGGCGAGCGCGCCTTCGAGGTCGGCCTGCAACACGCCGACGTCGTTCGAGTTTTCCTTTTCGGCTTTCTGGACCGCGAGTTCGGCTTCACGCAGTGCCGCGCGGGCGTCTTCGAGGTTGATTTCGGTGGCGAGTTCGGCGCGTTCCGCGAGGATCGTCACGCGGTCGGCGGCGATTTCGACGAAACCCTGACTGACGAAAGCCAGGGTTTCCTGGCCGGCATTTTTGTAACTGAGAATGCCGCCGACGCTCATCTGCGACATCAGCGGGGCGTGTCCCGGCAGAACGCCGATTTCGCCGTCGAGCGCGGGCAGGACCACTTCGTCCGCTTCGGTTGCGAGCAGGGGACGTTCGGGAGTGACGATTTCGAGTGTAAGAGGCATAGAAATGAGGTTCGGTATGAAAGAGGAATATTCGATTTCTTGATTTTCGACGTGAGGACCTCGGCACGAGTGATGTCGAAATCGTCAATCGAAAATCAAAAATCGGATTTCACAATAGCAGCCCGTCTTTCGGACCATCAAGTACCATGCGTTGTTTCCGCGGGGCGACCGTGCCGGAAACGGCCCGAACCGAACGGCGTCGGGTTGTTGACGGGGCACGTCGAAAGCGGACAATGATCGCGATCCGTTTTCATCATTTTCCCCTCAAAGGACGTTCTTATGTCAGTCGAAATCACCGGCAACTACCTCGGAAAACTCAAGGTTCAACTCAACCACGGCCCGTCGGGCGCGATTCTCACCACCGCCGCTCCGGTGGACAACAACGGCGACGGCAGTTCGTTTTCGCCGACCGATCTCGTCGCCGCGGCGCTCGGCGCCTGCATGCTGACCATCATGGGAATCGTCGCCGAACGCGACGGCATCGACCTTTCCAAAGCCTCGTTCCGCGTCGAAAAGCACATGAGCGCAACGCCGCGGCGCATCGGTTCGCTCCCCATCTCGTTTTCGCTTCCCGCCGACATTCTTCCCGAGCAGCGCGCCAAACTCGAACGCGCCGCCCTCACCTGCCCGGTCCATCACAGCCTCCATCCGGACATCGAGGTCAAGGTCGAGTTCAAATATGAGTCCATGTAAATGAGTCTGGGGAGTCTGGGGAGTCTTGAGAGTCTTGAGGGTCTGGGGAGTCTGGAGAGTCTGGAGAGTCTGGAGAGTCCGGGGCGTCCTGACTTACGGACTCAGGCGGCGTAGTGGGCGGCGGAGCGGCGAACGATTCCGTTTTCGTCGAATTCGAAGTATTCCGCCGCCGCGCGTCCGTCGAGCCCGAAGTAGTACAGCGTCACGCTCCCGACGCCGACCAGCACCGTTTTCAGTTCAAAACGCAGATCGGGCCGCCTCGCGAGACCTTTCGCCCAGTACTCGCCGATGGCGGCCTTTCCTGTGAGCCGACCGCTCGGCTCGCCGACCCGTTCGATGATGAACGGCGAGGCGAATTCGAAATCGTCCGCATAGTGCGAAAGAATCCGGTCGAGATCGTGACTGTTCCACGCCGCAATCCATTCGGCGGCGAACCGTTCGGCAAACGCCCGGTCAATGACCATCGACGACTCCTCCGTCTTCGACTCCGGGACGCTCTTCTCCCCGATTCGCTCGAAGACTCGCATCATCGGGGGCTATATGCGGTCACCCACCTCGCGGGTTTCAAAGCCGGTTCGACACATTCACCCCACAAAATCCGATGGGATAAACAGTCTTCGACTCCCAAGACTCTCAAGACTCTCAAGACTTCTTTTTCAAGGTGAATTGGTCCAGCCGCTCGATGAGCCAGCCCGATCCGGTGCGGCGCAGGTAGATGACGCCGTTTCCGGACTGGACTTCCTTGGTGGCCGTGACGACTTCCACCCGTACGTCGAGCATCACGCGCGTGGCGTCAATCTTTTCCTGCCGGACGATCTGCGTCGTCCAGTTGTCGGGTTTCGAAACCACGATGCCGAGCACGAACTTCGGCGTGTCGGGCCGGATGAAAAACGGTTCCATCGCCGTCGCCGTTCCGGTGCGGACGGCCTGATCCATCTGCCCGATGAAGGTTTTGATGTCGGCGTCGGCGGGGAAGGACTGGTTCGTCGCGGCCTCGGCGGCAATCATTCCGCGCCGGGCGAGCTCGTCGAGGTCGGCCCCCGCGTCATGGATGACCGCCCGCCGGTAGGCGTCCCGCGCCGCCGCGTCGTTCTTTTTGGCCGCGGCGGCATCGCCTTCGACCAGTGCCGCGACCGTGGCCGCGTAGAGCGGGGTCGGAACGCTTTTCGTAATCTTCGCGGCTTCGGCCACGGCTGCATCGAACTTGCCCTGCGCGGTGAGCGCCCGCGCGTAGTAGGCCCGCGCGAGCGTGAAGTTCGGCATCTGCTCCAGCGCGGCGGCGAGTTTCGGTTCGGCTTCGACGAAACGCTGCGTTTCGCTTTCCCCGACCTTCAGGCGGCGGCGCAGGATTTGATCGGCCTCGAAAAAGAGCGAGTAGGCCGAGGTGCGTTCCGGGCGCGCATCATTGTCGAACTGCTTCGAGTTTTTATCGTAGCCGAACCGCACCTGCGGATAGATTTTCTCCGGGTCGAGTTCCACCCGGACGATGGTGGCCGCCGTCTTGAATTCGACCGTGCCGTAGCCCTTCGTCGGAATCGTGGCCGTCGCCGTCAGCGTTTCGCCCTTGTCGGTCACGGCGATCACCGGAAGCACCGCGTCGCCGGTGCCGAAATTGCGCAGCGCGCAGATCCAGCCCGTGCCCGCGTCGTTTTTCTGCGGGACGCCGATGACGAAATCGGGTTCGGACAGGTCGTCGAACCACTGTTTGAAAAAGGTTGCGAGGGTCGCGTCGGCGGGCGTTCCGACGACCGCCGCGCGCAACGCTTCATAGATCGCGACATCGCCCGGCTCGGCGGCCAGTTTCTTGATCGTGGCCAGAAGTTTGTCGCGACCGATGCGGCGTTCGAGCAGCCGAAAGACGAGCGCGCCCTTGTTCGGCGTGCTGACGAAGTAATCCGGATCGTCGCGGGTCTGAATGGCGAGCGGCGCGTCGATTCCCCGGTCGAATCCGAGGCTCGCGTCGCGCACGGTGGACATCCGTGCATAGTTCAGCGTCCGGCGCATCCAGAATTCGCGCGCGGCGTCGGCGCTGAAGCGCGATTCGAAATACAGGGACGCGAGCCAGGTCGGCAGCGCGTCGCCGACGATGCCGAGGCCCTTGCCGCGCAGTTTCACCGTGCCGCCGAGCCACGGTCGGGCCGCGCCCGCGATGATGAATTCGATCATGTCGGCGTCGAGCAGGTCGCGCCGGAACAGTCCTTCCTCGACCAGCAGTCCGCTTGCGCCGACGTGACGCATCGCGCGCACCGTGTCGAATTCGCGGCCCCGCAGTTCCGGGCTGCGCCGGTCGCCGATGATTTTCCGCGGCGTCGAAAGCACCGTGTAGGTCTGCGTCGGGACGCTCCCGAAAATGGTCGCGTAAAAGGCAAGCGCCTTTTCGACTTCCTCGGCCACCCGCTCGGCCTGCTTCGCCGTGCCAGCCGAAAGCCCCGCCTGCGTGACGACCGTAATCGTCACTGCCTTGCCGCCCGTCGGTGTGAATTGTCGCGTCACCGGCTTGTCGAACGAATTCACCACGAACCACGGCTGTCCGGAAAGGGTTTGCGTGAATGTCACCGCCCCGCCGGTCACGCTCCGTGCGCCGTCGGACTGCGCCTCGCTGGCATCCACGCCCGCGATGGTCAGTGTGTAGGGCGCGGTGTCGGGCCCGTGCGCGGTTTGAATCGGGTGGATGAACGGCGTCCAGTTCGCTTCCGGCAGCAACACGCAGTCACCCGGCGTGATGGCCGCGAAGTTGCTGCTTTCCTTGAAAGTCAGGCTGTATTGCATCGTCGCCGT
>JAAFHI010000233.1 GCA_013298335.1 Actinomycetota bacterium | reverse complement strand
GGCATCGAGCCGGTCTTCGTCGAGGTGTTCGACGACTTCGATGACGGCGGCGGCATCGAAGCCGGTCAGCCGGATGTCCCGGTAGGTCAGCGAACTTTGAAAGACGCGGAGCCGGGCGGTTTCCGAATCGTCGAGGTTCAACCGGTCGCGGGCGATGTCAAGCGCACGTGGAGAGACATCCACGCCGACAATCTCGGAAAATGCGCCGACTTTCCGCAATTCGGACAGGAGTTTGCCTTCCCCGCACCCGAGATCGAGTACGCGCCGCGCGCCGCTGTCGCTCAGTGCGGAAACCACCGCCGCCATTCGCGTCTGGTTCAGGGAAAGCGGCTTTTCGACGGCGGCTTCCTCGGCGTCACCGACCGAATCGGTGGCTTCCGGCGGCGTTTCGTCGTCGGAAAGGCGTTCGAGGGCTGCCCGGACGAGTTTTCCGCGCCGTTTGAGATAGCGTTTGGCGATAGTTTCGCGTTCCGGATGCCCGGCCAGCCAGCCTTCGCCGTGGCGGAGGAGTTTTTCGACCTCGTCGTCGCCGATGAAGTAGTGTTTGTCGCCGTCGAGGGCTGGTATCAGGACGTACAAATGCGAGAGCGCAATATGGAGGGGAAATTCCCCCTTCAACGTGACTGAAAAGTAGCGGCTCCGACCCCAGCCCGGAAATTTCGGGTCGAGTTCATGGGCAACCACCGTGACCTCGTACCCGAGCGGCTCGAACAACCGCCGGACGAAGTCACCGTCACCGGTCGCGGGCAGCGCGGGCATTGAAAATTCGAGGGGAATCGGCGTGTCGGCCAGTTCGGGGTTCTGTTTGCACTTTCCGGAGAGTGCCGTGCCGTACACCTGCGAGATCGCGACGCTCAACAGCGATGACGCGACGTAGGGCCGGTCGTTGACATACTGGCGGAGAGCGAATTCGTCCGGATTGGCCTTGCGGACCAGTCCGACCGGATCGACATCGAGCAAAAGGGTCGCGGTGCAGCGGTCTTCGCCGATTTCGGGATAGAAAACGTGGGCCTGGCCGAATGCCAGCGTGAAGGATTGGACCTTTTCAGGGTGTTTTTGCAGTAGAAACCCCAGATCGGTCGCGGGTTTTCGGGTGGTGGAAATGGAAAGCAGCATCGGTTGAATCGCGCCTCGCTCAGTGGACGGAAAAAGCCACGGTTTGCCGTGACTGACCGGACATGAAAGCAAGCGTCTTGAACGAAATGTCCGGTTGGAATTATTCTGCGAAAGTGAACAGCCTCAATCTCACTCAAAAACTGAGCGTGAGTCCAGTCGGAACACCCCGGACGACGTTTGCTAGCCTGGTCTTCATGCGTGGGGACAAGCTCGGGTACTCGATTCGACTTGACCAGCAGACGACCTTCATCGGACGCGGCTCCGACGCCCAACTGCGCCTTGAAGGCGACGATGAAGCCTCCCGGATGCACGCCAAGATTCAAATGATCGAATCACCGACGGGGCAGCTTCAGTACTGGCTGACCGATCTCGGCAGTACGAATGGAACGCTGCTCAACGGGCTTCCGCTCGTCTTCGAAAAGGAAGTGCTGCTTCAGGAGGGCGACAAATTTTCCATCGGGCGTCATATCTTCAAGTTTTCGCAACTCGATCAGATTGATGAGGAGTTCCATCGCCGGATTACCGAACTCATCATGCACGACGACCTCACGGGACTGCTCACCCGCAAGAGTTTCGGTATCGAACTCGATCGGGAAATGGCGCGGTCAACCCGCTACGGTCACCCGTTTTCGGTGCTGATGATGGATATCGACTTTTTCAAGCGGGTCAACGATACCTACGGGCATCTGGTCGGAAGTCAGGCGCTGTGCGAGGTTGCCAACGTCCTTCGGCAGACCCTGCGCGACTCCGATGTCGCGGGACGCTACGGCGGAGAGGAATTCATCGCGCTTTTGCCGGAAACCGATCACCAGCGGGCGCATGAAGCGGCGGAACGGATTCGATTCGCCATCGAAAAGTTCCCCTTTACGGCCTCGGTCCACGATCCGAGTCTGAAAATGCACATTTCGATCAGTATCGGAATTTCCAACTTCCCGTCGGATTCGACGGATCAGACGATGCTGGTGGAAAAGGCCGACACGGCCATGTATCGGGCCAAACAGGCCGGGCGAAACTCGGTCCGGATGTATTCCGAATCCCAGGAATTCAGTTTCCCCGTTCGCCAGACCGATCTTTCCATCGAATGACCGCCTACAGAACGACGCCCAGCTCCGCCGCCAACTTCAGGCGGTCAAACGGGTTACAGGAAACAACGCGCCCGTTTATCTCGAGCACCGGAACTTTCGCCGTGCGTCCGAGGCGTTCGATGATGTAGTTTTTCGCCTCCGGATCGGTTTCGAGCAGAATGTCGTCGTAGGGAATGCCCTGCTGCTTGAGAAACTGCTTGGCGAGCATGCAGTCGGTACACCATTTGGTTGAAAAGACCTTCACGGTCGGCGGGTGTTCCATCGGGGTGATTTGCTCCTTGTTGGCAGGCGGTTGAAAAGGCGATTACACACGCCGGTCGGAGAATTTTCAAGACCGCCGAGCCATCCGGCCACCCGTCCGTTTTTTTCCGGTTCTGGCCGAAACCAAAAAAACCGGCTGCCTCACATCTGAATTCGGAACCGGTCGCAAGACCCCGCGTTTGAAGCTTTGCAATGACGAACCGACAATTTTCACTCAACGAACTCAATCTCGCGAGCAATCCCTTCCGGAACCGCCTGCCGTTCTGGATGGGAATGTTCTGCCTCCTGATCCTGGCCGCCGGAATCTGTGTCTGGACGGTTCGGGACGCCAAGTTCGCCCGGGCGGTCGAACAGGACCGGGCCGGCACCCTGAAAACCATTCAAACGGGAACGAACCGGGAGCTGGCCGAACTCGAAAACACCCGCAACCGGTTGGCGGCCAACGGCACGAAGCTGACGCCGAATCAGGAACTGGCTATCAAGGAAGCCATCGCGTTGACCGGGAAACGGCAGATTTCGTGGTCCCGGCTGATGGCGCAACTGGAACGGGAACTTCCGGGAAACATTAAAATCGTCACCATCGGGTTTTCCACCACCCGGAAAACCGGCTCCGAGTCAGTTGCCGAGTCGGCGGCGGACGGTGGAATTCCGCTAACGCTGACGGTTCGATCGGAAAAGCCGGAAACCATCACGAATTTTATCCGGTCGGCGGATCGTCGCGGGATTTTCCGGTTCGATCCGACGGCTCAGGTGTTGAACGCCAAGGATCGCATGGCTTCCAGCAGTGAAACCGAGTTCGTCATGAACGGGCGCTATCACCCGAACGGAATCACGCCTGAGACAAACCCGCGGGAGGTGAGCCAATGAACCAGTTGCGCGACCTCATTTCATTTCGCTCCCCCGGCAGAATCCGCCGCACGTCCTTTTTCAGAATTCGGGAGTTTTTCGGGATAACGCTCGCGGTACTGGCGTTCATTGGCGCGTACCTGGTGAATCAAAACATCGCCGAACCGGTGCGGGCACGGGTTCGGGGATTGGAAAAACAGATTCAGGAGCAGCAGAACCGGGGCGTCAAGGCGCGGCAGGAGCGGGTTCAGATCGAGCGCGACCAGAAGCTCTACAAGGACGTCGTCCAGAAGCTGAAGGAGTTCGAATCCAACAATTTTCTCGATGCCCGTTCGGGTCAACTGGCCCTCATCGATGAAGTCAACGCGCTGGCGAGGAAAAACAGGATTCGCCTGGCCGATACAGTGAGTTTTCAGACGGTTGACCCCACCGACGACGAAAAGAGCGCGCGTGCGGCTCTCAAACAGCGGGTGATTCAAACGAAAACGGAAAAAGGCAGTCTGGTTTTCCCGACCTTCAACGTGAACTTCGCCATTACCGGCGACTACCGACAGATCCGGGCCTTTGTTCACGATCTTGAGGAAAGTCGGCAGTTTCTGGTTCTGAAACTTCTGACGGTTGCTCCGGAAAAGGCGAGCACAGCCGGACGAAACGGGTTTTCGGGTCAGAGCGCCCCGGTCGGATCGCCGGACGACATCACCCTGAGCCTTGTAATGACGGCCTTTTACCGGCGCTAATCCAGAACGAAACGCAAGAACGAATGAATCCGAAACAGAAACAGATTTTGGCCGGCTGCCTTGCGATCGGA
Organism: Actinomycetota bacterium; assembly: GCA_013298335.1. GTDB lineage: Bacteria > Acidobacteriota > Blastocatellia > Chloracidobacteriales > Chloracidobacteriaceae > JAAFHI01. The sequence continues at coordinate 1,959 of JAAFHI010000233.1, read as the reverse complement.
GCGATCTGCGCGGTGCTTTACGCCGTCTTCGGAACGTATCCGTCGCCGTCCGGGAAGCCCCTTGCGAAATTGCCACCCGGTTATGTGCGTTCCAAGGATCTCGACGAGGCCAAGGCCGGGAAACGGCCCATTCCGGTCCCTGAAAAGGTCCAGACGGAGCAGTCACTCACCCGGCAGTTCCTCGAAATTCCCTCGGGGCGTCCGGACATCCCCGCCGTGCCGGTGGTCCTGCGGAATATTTTCAAGTATCCGCCGCCGCCTGTGCAAAAAGAAAAACCGCCACCACCGCCACCACCGATCACGATTACCGGGCTGTCGCAGGCGAGCGTGTTTGGGAAAACCAGCATGTCCAATGAACTGACGGTCCGGGCGAATCCCCTTCCCGACGGGGCGCAGGTGTATTTCGACGGCGTGCCGGTTCCCGGCCAGCAGCGGGTTTCGGCCAATGAAATCCGGATGACCCTGACGCCGGAAATGACCCGATCGCCGCGCAGCATTGGCATCCTGGTGAAAGTGCCGGGTCAGGAGCAAAAATGGTACTCCAACTCCTACAACCTGAGCGTCGTCGAGCCGCCCCGTCCCGACGTGACCTATATCGGATACATTGCGGATGCGGGCGGGGGGAATCCGCAGGCGGTCATCAAGGCCGGAAATGAAATCCAGACGATGACGACAGGCCAGGATTACGGGCGCTTCCGGATCAAGGAAATCACGCCCCAGCAGATCGTCCTCATCGACCTTCAACTGGCCGGGGTGTCGCATCCCTTCCTTTTAAGCGGCGGGACGGCTTCCGGACCAGGCAATCCGGGCAATTCGGGAAAATACTGATTGAGGTTGCGTCATGAAGTTCGGAATTCGGGGAATTCGAAAAGGCCGTCGGCACAACCAGCATGGATACAGCCTGCTTGCCCTCGTGATCGGACTCGCCATTACGGCGATGGTCATGACCTACAGCGTCGACACCCGGGCCACCGACCGGCGGCGTGACCGCGAGTCCGAATTCATTTTTCGCGGCTGTTCGATTGCCAAGGCCATCGCCCGCTACAATAACGGCGGCCGCATCGCGCCGCTCAATCCCGGACAACCGTTTCCGCCCGAACTCAAGGACCTGACGAAGGAAACCAACCTCAACGGACGGAAGTTTTTCTTTCTGCGGCCTTCGGCCATCACGGACCCGTTCACGGGGCAGGAATGGACGCCGATCCGGATGGGGGACCCGCGCATCAAGCAGTATCTCGAAAACTGGGAGTCGGCGACCAAACTCGGCATCCCGGCCAACTACATTGCGCTGACGGCGGGCATCAGCATACTCAACGAGGGCGGCGGCGAAGGCTTCAAGGGCGGCGAATTCGGACCGGAAGGTATCGAGGACGTCGATTCAACCGGTCTCGGCGGGCCGAAACGCCCGGTCGTCGGGGTGGTCGGAACGAGCAAACTTCCCGCGTTTTCGCAGGTTTTCGGCAAGGACGTGACCTACAACGAGTGGATTTTCCTCTATGGCCCGCCGATTCCCAGAGCCGGCCAGCAGGCGCAGAGCGGCGGCCAGAACGTCATCGTCGCACCGGACAACGTCCTGATTATCGCCACGCCGTGCGACCGAACCTTTTTCTACTGAAATTCCCTATTTTTTCGTGAGAAACGCTTCGGTCCGGGCGTCGTTCCGGTCGAGATCGGCGTCCGGGCGCAGTGCGTGAAGCGCCGCGCGGGTGAGGTCGCGGGCGGCGGCGGTTTCGCCGTTGCGCTTGAGGGCATTCGCCAGAATCAGGTTTCCCCACGGATTTCCCGACCGTTTCACCCAGATTCGGGCAAGGACCAGCGCCCGTTTCGGATCGAAAAGCGCCGGGTTGTCTTCATCGAGCAGGACGGTCGCCGCGTTGCCGACGTCGTCCACCGCCGCCGTTTCGGGATCAATGCCAGCCAGCAAGTCCTTGAGAATCAGTTGTATCCGATCGGCGCTCC
>JAAFHI010000413.1 GCA_013298335.1 Actinomycetota bacterium | reverse complement strand
GGTCAACGATCTCGCCGTCTACTGGGTGATGCCCGACCAGAAAACCAAGGTTCAGTATGGAGACGTGGTGTACTACAAGGCGACCGTCATTTTCTGGCGGATTCCCGACCGGCGCACGGGCCAGGCAAATGCGATCACGGTCCTTCGTTCCGAAGACGCGATGGTCTCGCTCGACACGACCACCAAACGCTGGCAGATCGGGTGGAGCGAGAAAAAGACCGTTTACACCTTGAACCGGGTGGTGAAAACCGGAAAATGAGCGCCTTCAGGCTTTCTCGATAAAGGTCTCACGCAGCAGCGTGGCGAGTTCTCCCGCCGTCGGACGCTCGTTCGGGCGCTTGGCGAGGGTCCGCATCACGAGCCATTCAATATCCCGCGAGAGGTCCGGACGCAGCACCCGGACCCCGCGTGGCGTCTGGGTCAGATGCTTCAGGGCAATGCTCACGAAACCGCTTTCGGAGAAATCGTAGGGCATCTCGCCGGTCAGAAGCTGATACAGCATGACCCCGACGCTGTAGACATCCGACCGTCCATCGTAGGGCAGGCTGTTGATGCGTTCCGGCGCGATGTAGTGAGCCGTGCCGACGATGCCCCCGAACCCGGTCAGCGGTCCCCCACCGCTTCCATCGTCTTCCATCAATTTGGCAACGCCGAAGTCCACCACCTTGACGATTTCGCCGCCCGTCGTCTGGTGGAGAAAGATGTTGTCCGGCTTGATGTCGCGGTGAATGACGCCGCTGAGATGCGCCGCTTCGAGCACTTCACACACCGGTCCGAGAATCTCCGCGCACCGGCCCGGCGAAAATTTTCCGATGCGCCGGACTTCATCCGCGAGCGAAAAGCCGTTCAACAGTTCCATGACCAGATAGGCGATTCCGTCCGCCGAAACCCCGGAGTCAATCACCACCACCGCGTTCGGATGATTGATCCGGCAGGCCGACATGCCCTCGCGCTGGAACCGTTCGAGCGCCTCGGGCGAATCGTTGCCCGGCTGCGGACGAAACACCTTGATGGCGATCGGGCGGTTCAGCGTGACGTGGGTGCCGCGGAAAACGACTCCGAAACCGCCGCTGCCGATCCGGAAATCGAGCCGGTATTTTTCATCGAGGACCGTTCCCGGCAACGCTTCGGCCAGCGCGGAGAAAATCCGGTTGGCCTGCTGTTGCGATTTGACGAGTTCGTCGTTCTTGCGGGCAAGTTCGGCGAGGTTTTTATCGAGTGCGGCATTCTTCCGTTCGACCTCGACCTTCGCCAGATTCAATTCCTCGTTCTTGCGCGCCATTTCAAGGTTGCGGGCTTCGAGTTCGTCCTTGGCGGTCAGGAGTTCGCCGTTCTTTTCGGCCAGTTCCGAGGTCCGTTCCGCGATTCGGGATTCAAGCATCAGGTTTCGCGCCCGCAGGGTCCGCAGTCGGGCCTGAACGCCGAGATATAACGCACCGCCCGCAAGGAGGAAGTATCCGGCATAGGCCCACCACGTCCGCCAGGGCGCCGGGTGAATCGAGAAGGCCACCTCGAACGGCTTCGATTCATTTCCACCCGCATCCCGTCCCCACACGGTGAACACGTAATTCCCCGGCCCGAGGTTGGTGTATTCCTTGCGGGTATCGGTCGTCCAGCCGGAAGGAAAGTCCTCGAACCCTTTCAACTGAACCCGGAACCGGGCATCTCCGCCCTTGAGTTCCTCCGGCATGGCGTATTCAAAAACGAGGTTGTTCTGGGAATACCGCAATGCCCGCCCGCCGACTCCCAAACCGCGCGGTCCCGGCGGGAGCCCCCCCGCCTGCTCCGCCAACTCGAGCGGCTGTCCATTGACCAGCGTATTCTCAAGTCGGACCGCCGTGGTGGTCCGTTGCGTGGAAACCCGTCGGGAGGCCAGTGCCGCCAATCCGTTGGCCGTGCCGACCCAGATCATTCCGGTCGAGTCGGCCATGGCCGCCTGGGGCGTTACGGCGTTGCTGGGCAACCCGTCATCGCTCGTGAACTGACGGACATCGTACCCGTCTGGTCGGGCCCTGAAACGGGTCACGCCCTTCAAGGAAAAGACGTACAGGTCGTCGTCGATCCGTTCGAGTTTCGAAATCACCGGACTCGTCAGGGCCGGCGACGTCATTCCGAACAGCGGTTCGACTGGTGGGTCGGGTCGGCCAAGCGGAATCTGAACCACCCCGCCGAGCGTGCCGACTACCAGCACGGATCGGCCCCGATCATTCATCTCCAGCAATCCCTCGACATCGTTGTTTGGAATTCGGGAATTCGCGCGGGTGAAATTCGTCCATTTGCCGTCGCAGAAAATGCTCACCCCATGGCCCCGGGTCGCAACCGCAAGAGCGGGTTTTCCCACAAAGGTGACCGGCAAAAAGGCGCGGATGCTCACCCCCTGTAACCCCGAGTTCGCCGCCGTGAAGGTCGTCCATTTTCCATCCGACAATCGCGCCAACCCGGCCCCGAACGTGCCGACCCAAAGCGACGACGTGCCCGGCGACGAACGGGATTCCTCGCAGACCGCGTAGATCTGGTCTCCCGGCAGACCTGAATTCTTGGTCGTGAAGACTTCCCGGACGCGATCCCCTTCGAAGCGGACCAGTCCGTCGTTGGTGGCGATCCAGACGCCCGAGGAGCCATCCGCCGAACGGTGCTCCGCAAATCCGTAAATCTGGTTGCTCGGAAGTCCCGCGCTTTTCATGTCGAAAACGGTCCATTGGCCGTCCTCCGTCAGCCGGGCCACGCCCCCGCCGTCCGTGCCGAACCAGCGGGCGTGTTTGCCCGAAGGGTCGGTGGTTTCGATCATCGAGGTAATGATATTGGTCGGCAGCCCCGAATTTCGGGTATCCAACGTTCGAAAACCGTCCTCCGACAACCGAATCAGACCGCTGTTGAAGAGGCCGACCCAGACCAGTTCCAGCCCATCGGGAGTCATCTCCGCCCGGATGGCATCCACCGCGTCGTCCGGCAGAGTTGTGTTGGCACGGTTGTAGAGCGTCCATTTCCCGTCGTCGTATTTGAAGACCCCGCCACCCGGCGTCCCGGCCCAGAACGCATGACCTCCTGTGGCAGATTTTGCCGGCGCAAGTCGGTGCACCGAGGTATTCAGGATGGGAGAATTGGCGGGCGTGAAGGTCTCCCATTTATCCCCGACCAGTCGGGTGAGGCCGCCGGTGAAGGTACCAATCCACAATGCCTTTTCACCGGAAACAGCGGCCGTTTCCAGCAACCCGCCAATCCGGTCGGTCTGAAGGCCGGAATTTTTCGTCGTGAACACTTTCCAGGCATTTCCCGAAAACCACGCCAGGCCCATTCCGGTACCGACCCAGAGCACCGGTGTTCCATCCGAAATCATCGTCCGGCAGAGGCACTCGACATTGTCGTCGGGCAACCCCGAATTGGCCCGATTGAAAAGCGTCCACTTGACGCCGTCGAACCGGACCAGCCCACCGCCCCCGGTCCCGACCCACAACTCGTTCGTCCCATCGGATCGCTTGGTTTCGAGCAGCACGCGAATCCGATCGTTGGGAAGCGTTCCGCCGGCTTTGTCGAACGTCGTCCACCGGCCATCCTTCAAACGGTGCAGGCCGCCGCTGACCGTTCCAAACCACAGGCTTCCATCGGCGGTACAAAGCATGGTCCGGACCCCGTTCGAGGCGGTTGCGTTCGGCAATTCAATCGGCTTCCATTTCAGCCCATTGAAATAGGCCACGCCATTGCCGGTTCCAACCCAGAGGAACCCGTCATGATCCCGTTCGAGACTGAAAACCTTGTTTTGCGGAATGCCGTCCTGATCGGTGTAGAGCCTCACATTGGGTCGCCCGACGGGAGTCGTCACCGGCGAAAGGGAGGCACCGGGCACAATTGCCCCGACGGTCTCAAATCCACCCATCACCGACAGGCAGACCAGCACGATTTGAAGGATGTCCCGAAACTTCTTCACGGCGGAGAAATCATGACGGACCTGCAAGCGCCACGTGAGCAGGCCGTGGGGTATTCAAAAAAATGATGTATTGAAGGTATGCCCGTGAACCGAAAAGAAGTCCAATCAGTCGAATCAAACGGCGACCTGACCGGATGTTTTTCTTGTTCGGGAGGTTTTTATTTCAGGGCTGTCATGGTATATCACAGGAACACCCAGCGATTGACTCATTTTTCGGTCCGGCCGGTTTCCCTGCAAACCGACGGTCTGTGGCTTCCACTTCCACCCGATTGCACGAAAAGGATACTCATGAGCGAAAAAACTACCAATCCCGTCCTTGTTTCCGAACTCGAAGAGGGACTGGCCGTCGCATCGGTCGTCTCCGTCGAGCTTGACGCCGATACGCTGGATCACTTCAACCGGCTTCTCGGACGTCAGACCACGACCGCCCGGATCGGTGAGGACGAATTGATTCTGAATCTTCCCGAAACGGCCAGTGTGGGCCTGGATGAACCCGATCACGGGGAAGAGCCCGAACCGGAGACGCCGAGTGAACCGGAGCCGGCGAGCACCAACGAACCCGAGCCCGCCAGTACCAATGAACCGGAGCCGGCAAGCACCAACGAGCCGTAATCTCCTAACGCACGGAAGGGGGCAGACCCGACGGGTTCGCCCCCTTCCCGTTGAACCCG
>JAAFHI010000853.1 GCA_013298335.1 Actinomycetota bacterium | reverse complement strand
AAAAGCCCTTTTTCCGGCGCTGTTCGACGACGGGAGCTATGCCAACGCGCAGGACGAAATTTCCTACGCCGACTGGCACCGCAACCACGGCATCAGCGAACGGTTGCTTGGCGGGATGCTCCTGCCTCAAACCCTCGCCCTCAAGTTCCTTTCACCCGAAGATTTGTCGGCACAGGTGGTTTTGAACGTTTTTCGCCTGTTTTTGCGTCGCAACGACGGATTTCAGGTCGCGTTTCTCGAAGGTTCGCCCGAGGAACATCTTACCCAGCCGATTTTGAAGGCCATCACGGCGGCGGGGGGAACAATTCACGCTTCCAGTCCGGTGACCGGGCTGGAACTCGATGAACGCGGCGAAGTGGACGGATTCGTCGTCAACGGGGAACTGCGCAAGGCGGATGTCTATATCTGCGCGCTGCCGGTTCACCGGATGAACCGGCTCATTCCGGACGGGTGGCGGCGCGATCATTCCTACTTCGGCGAGTTGCGGAAATTCGAGGGCGTACCCGTGATGAACGTCCAGTTGTGGCTCGACGGGACGCTCACTGACCGCGACAACCTGCTTTTCGGCGGGGAAGGCGTGACGCCGGTCTACGCCGACATGCGGGTGACGACCCCGAAATACGCGCCCGAGTCGGGCGGTTCGATGATCGAGGCGGTGGTTGCTCCCGCACGCGATCTGATGTCGTTGAGCAACGAAGACGTCGTCCGGACGGTGTGGGACCGGATGCAGTCGTACTATCCCGACAAGGCCCCGAAGCTGAACGTCCTCAAATCTTCGGTCGTCCGGATTCCCCAATCGGTCTATCATCCCAAACCGGGACTCGAAAAGTACCGTCCGACACAGCAATCTCCGATTTCAAACTTCTTTCTCGCGGGCGGCTACACCCGCGGGCACAAATTCTTCGACAGCATGGAAGGCGCGACGGCCAGCGGACGACTGGCGGCGAAGGCTGTGCTGAATTCATGAAAGGTGTCGGGTGTCGGGTATCGGGTTTCAGGTTTTCAAACCCCAAGATGCCCTTTTGAACTCCTGATACCCGAAACCCGAAACCCGACACCTTCCCAAGATGTTTTCTCCCCGAAAAGCGAGCCGAATCCCATTCCCGCCGACGATGGTCTGCGCGATCGCTTCGTCGCTCGGCATCTTTCTGGTGATTTTTCTTCAGAGTCTGGTCGTTCCGGACGTCGGATTGCTCGAAGACTACAGCAAGGAAAATTACCGGGCCTCCGCCGAGTCTTTTCTGGCGCAGCACAACGGCGGGCGGCTTCCCCAGAGTCAGGTCGAGGTGCAGACGGCCTTCGTGGACGCGGTGGTCGCGCGGGAACTGCGTCGTCGGCTCGGTTCGAAGGACGTCACGGAACTCATTTCCCAGAAACAGCTTCCGGTCGTCTCGGGCTACGTGACCTGGGTTCGCGCGCGCGGCAACATCATCGCCCAGGTGGCGATTTCGCCGTTCGGCGACGTGGTTTCCTATTTGAATGCTGAAGTGCCGGTCGTCCCGGTCGCGAAGGATGCGCTTACGCCGGCAGGTCAGAACCGGTCCGAAGCGGAGGCCCGCCGGTTCCTGGAATCGGGAACGAGGGTGAACCCGATGGGGTTCGGGAATCCCACGATTGGCCGGGTCGCCGGCGGACGGGAAGAGATCGAGGTTTTATGGCGGCGTCCCGCGCCGGGCGTCACCGGGTTTTCGGAAGTCGTGATTGTCCGGTTGCGGGGAGGGACGGTGTGGTTTTTCCAGCACCGCCTTGAACCCGACCGGCAACCCGATCTGGTCCCCCTCATTCTCGGACAGTTGCCCGCGCTGCTCCTTTCGGTTCCGAATGTGCTCCTGCTGTTCCTCGCCGCCTTCTATCTGGTCGGGATTTACCAGAAACAGGAACTCTATTGGAGACCGGCGCTGACGATGATCGTCGTGGTGGTTCTGGTGAATCTGGTTCAGACGGTCGTCACGCTGCCGTTCGGGGTCAGCAAGTCCATTTTGCAGGGGACGGTTCAAAACGCCTCACCGGAAATACTGGCCAGCCGCACCCAGAACAGCCTCATCTGGTTCTCGCTGGTCAGCACGATGGTTGTCATGGCGTTCATGCTGCTCACCAGCGCCATCAGCATGGGCATCGGGTTCAGCACGATTCTTCACCTCGAAGCCGCCAACGGGCGGCGGTTCAGCGAAACCCTGCGCGGGATTCTGGCTTTCAAGCATGTCCCCTACAATCGCCTCATCAAGTCGTCGCTGACGGGGGGCGGTGTCGGATGGACGCTGCTGGGAATCATCTGTATCGTCCGCTATTTTCAGGGCGCGCCGTCGATTTATGGGGAAGATACCAACGTCCAGTTGATGTTCGACTGCTGGTCGCCCAACCTTTTCCTGATTGGTGTGATCCTGCGGATGGTGTTTCAGGACGGCATCCTGCATCTCGGATTCGTCTGGGTGATGCTGACCGACCGTTTCAAGGTTCCGGTCAGATTTGCCCTTCCGATCATGGCCGTCTGGGGCGGCCTTGGCTGGACGAACCTGACCAACCTGATCTTCCTCGAATCCAATTTCAAGTGGCCGACCCTGTTGTCAAACGCGGTGGTCGCGGTCGTCCTCGTGGCCCTGATGGAACGGCATGGC
>JAAFHI010000185.1 GCA_013298335.1 Actinomycetota bacterium | reverse complement strand
TTATGAAAATAGAATTTTCATGCCTGATGGTGACCGACACGGGCATGGAGTCTATGGGCTATCCTCTTTCGGAATTTGTTGGAATTTTGTGATGCGGGGTTTCAATGACTGCTGACTGCTGGCTACTGGCTGCTTTCCCATAGCCTCGCCAGAGCGCTCCGGCTATGGGCTATCCTCTTTCGGAATTTGTTGGAATTTTGTGATGCGGGTTTTCACTGACTACTGACTGCTGGCCACTGACTGCTAGCTCCGCGCCGCCAGCCATTCGGCGATGTGCGGCCAGACTTTCGCGACCGCGCCGGGACCGATGGAAATGCCGTGGTGGCCGCCGTTGACCGCCAGCAACTCCTTGTCGGTGCTGGAGATGCGGTCCATCAGGCATTCGGACGACTGGCGCGGCACGACGTCGTCGTGGTTGGCGATGACGTTCAGCACCGGGCAGGCGATTTTTTCGAGCGTCGCGAGGCGGCGTCCGATTTTCAGCGTGCCGCGCGCGAGCCGGTTTTCGTGGTAGCACCAGGTGATGAACTGCCGGAACGTCTCGCCGGGCATCGAGACCACGTCGTTGACCCAATAATCGAACGCCAGAAACGTGTCCACGAACTCGCGGTTGCCCGCGTTCTGGAACAAATCGAGGTACTTGGTCATGTTTTTGGTCGGCTTCATCATCATGAAGGTGGTCTGAAGCAGCGCTTCGGGAGGATTGCCGAAGGTATCGACCATTTTATCGACGTCGAAGTATTGCCGGTTGGCCCAGAGGTTCAGCATCGCCTCGTTTTCGAAGTCCACCGGGGTAGCGAGCAGGACAAGGTTCGCGATTTTCTTCGGATGGACAGCGGCGTGCATGAGCGTCATCGTCCCGCCCATGCAGTAGCCGAGCAGCGACACTTTTTCCGATTTGGCGTGCTCGGTGACCGCGTTCACGATGTTCGGCAGGTAGTGATTGATGTGGTGCGTCAGAGTGATGTCGGCGTCGGAGGCGGCGGGGGTGCCCCAGTCGATCATGTAGACGGGAAATCCTCGACCGGTCAGGTACTCGACGAAGCTTTTCCCCGGCGTGAGATCGAGAATGTAGTACTTGTTGATGAGCGAATTGACGATCAGCACGGGCGTCGCCTGACGCACCGGTCCGACTGGCTTGTAGTGCAGCACCCGCAGCTTGTTTTCACGGTAGACGACGCGCGACGGCGTCTGGGCGACCTTCGGCGGACGCGCCATCCGCGCGAGCAGTTCGGCGTAAGGCTCAAATTGCGTCATTTCAATCGTTTCCAGACAACGAGGATTTCGGACGACACCCTTACCGGTCCGGATCGGCGAGCCAGTCGCGGACGACCGGCCAGACGTTGGCGGTTGCGCCGCGTCCGATGGTCAGCCCGAGGTGGCCCATCGGGACCGCGTGTTCCCGGTAGCGCGCAACCCGTTCGCCGAGCGCGGCGGCGCTGGCCGGGTTCACGATCTGGTCGCGCGTGCCGTACAGGTTGAGCACCGGACAGGCGACCGCGCCGAGGTCGGCGATTCGGTCGTTCAGGCGCAGGGTGCCGTTCCAGAGTGCGTTTTCCCGATAATAGGCGTTGATGAAGGCGGCATACAATGCGCCGGGAATGGCGGGCGCGTCGGCCAGCCAGACATCGGTCGCGAGGTGGGTGGCGAGTTCGCCCGGTTCGAGGAGCGCAAGCATCGGTTTCGTCATCGCCGTGACCGGTTTAACCGAGCGGAATGACGCGCCGACCAGCCAGCCGGGCAGATTCCCGAACATGCGCGCAATTTTGCCGGGGTCGAAGGTTTCATCCTCCATCCACGACCGGAGCGGCTCGTCGCGGGCGAAGTCGGAGGGCGTCCCGAGCAGGATCAGGCTCGTGACCTTTTCCGGAAACAGCGCCGCGAAGGTGGTCGCCAGCACGCCGCCCATCGAATAGCCGAGCAGATGGACTTTTTCCGCCCCGGATTCCTCAGCCATCCGCTCGACGGCTTCGGAAATGACGGTGTCGGCGAAGTGTTCGAGTCCGGCGGTGCGCTCGGCCACGCCCGGATTGCCCCAGTCCAGCGAAAAGACCTCGAATCCGGCGTCGTTCAGAAATGAAATGAAGCTCCGCCCGGCGTGAAGGTCGAAAATGTAGTGCCGGTTGATCAGCGAATTGACGATCAGAAGCGGCGAGCCGGGGTTCTTCCGGTTTTTGCGGGCCGCGTAATGCCGCAGCGAGGCCGAACCGGGGAGGTCCAGAATGTCGCACGCGGTCGGCGCGACGGGCGGCGCGACCGCGCGGGCGGCCACGAGCGCGGCGGCCTGCCGGGCTTCCGCGAAAAGCGTCGCCGGATGCCACGGCAGGTGCGCGCCCGAGAGGGCCATCAGATCGAACCAGCCGTTCATCATCCGGCTCGACTGACGCACAATCAGCGGGTCACGGGAAAGGTCGAGCAATCGTCCGTCGAGCGACCATTGCCATTCTTCGAAGCGTTCAACCACTGACGGGTGCGCGGAATTCATGGAATGATGTGAAACCGATCAGGCGGTAGGGGATTTTCGGGCGGACTTTTTCGCCGGGGACACGGCGGCGGACTGAGCAACGGACGCGGCGGTTTTCACCGTTCGGGCGGCGGCTTTCCTCGGCCCGGGGGTTCGTTTTTTCGGCGCGGCAGCGCGCGCGGGCGATTCGAGGCGTTCAAGGCGTTCGGAAATGTCGTCGAGCCGTTCCTGAATGTCGTCGAGCCGACGATGAAAGGCGGCGAGGTCTTCCCTGGTGGGAAGATTCATGGTGCGCAGACTCAGGCCGACGATGTCGCGGAACCGTCCGGCGACGGTCATCAGACTATCGAACGAGGTCGCCATCGACTTCAGAAACATGGGATTTCGCAGCAGGGTGTCCCACTGGGACGACGACTGGCGAACCCACAGATCGTAAGCGGCTTTCTGCGGACTGGCGGGTTTCGGGGCCGGGGTATCAGGCTTTTTTTTGGCGGTCATGAATCGTTCCTCCGGAGCCCGGTAGAGAAGACGGCAGCAGCCTGACCGTACGGGAGGGCTGTCCGAACCGCGTGAGCGCGTGGCCGGAGACAGCCCTCCCTTACGGTCAGGCTGCCGTCAATGCAATTTCCGGGGTTACTTGCCGAACTGGTTCATCGGGAAGGCAAACAGTTCCATGTTTTTGCGGAAGGTGTCCATCGCGAGTTCGTTCCACTGCTCAATTTCGCGCTTGAAAGGAAATTCAAAGTCGGCGCCGGCCTGGATGGCGGCGGTCGCCATGCCGCGGGCGGCGTCATTCATGGCCTGGTTGGCGCGTTCGGCGCCGGAGACGGCGGTGAAGGCGGTTTTGAGGGCTTCTTCCTGGAGGGAAAGTCCGGCGCGCATCGACACGATGGCGAGATTTCCGGTAGCGGCGACGGTGTCGAGCGCCGAGTCGGTGGCGACCTGCACGGTTTTCACCATCGGTTCGAAAAACGTGGCGGTGGCGGCGGCGGTTTCGGTGGCGGTCTTGGCGGTGCGTTTGGTTTGAGTCATGGCGGCGAAGGTCTCCTGCGGAAAGGTGTTCAATGGCTGACGATCACAAACCTAAAGCGTCATGCCGCACCGTGTCAATTGATTTTTACGCACTTGCACAAAAAAATCATTGGATTCCATATAAATCAACAATTTAGAAATTTTATCGAGTTACAGTCGAACGGAAAATCAGGAATTTTCGAGAAAAAACCGACTGTGCAGACGCACAAAACGAATAAAACCATTTTATTTCAATAGTTTAAAAGAAAGATATTGACGAAGGGAGAGCAGATTGCGTAAATATGGGCATGAAGCGAAAAAGTACGAACGGTGACGCGCTGGTCGTGAAGCGTTACGGCAACCGTCGGCTCTACAACACGGAGTCGGGCGGTTACCTGACCACGCAGGACGTGATCGACATCATTCGTTCCGGTCGCGACATTCAGGTCTTCGACTCGAAGTCCGGCGAGGACGTCACGAAGATTGTCCTGACAAACATCATCCTTGAAGAGGAAAAACTGCGGAGCAATCTGCTCCCGCTTCCCTTCCTCTTTCAGTTGATCCGGTTTCAAGGGGATGCGATGCAGGATTTCTTCCAGAACTACCTCTCGGCGAGTTTCGAGGCCTATCTCAAAACGAAACAGGAATTCGACAAACGGTTTCGCGGATGGCTCGAAATGGGCGCGGCAATGAACCCCCTGTGGGGCGCGCTGCCCGACACGACCGAGCCGGACGACGAAGAGCCGCCCCGCACGCCGAGGAAGAATTCCCGCCGCGGTAAAAATGACGTCCCATGACGCGCCCAACCTGAAGAGTTTTTCCCACCGCGCCGACTGGCTCGCCGCGCGGGCACGGCTTTCGCCGGGAAAAACGGCGCTCATCGACACGCTTTGTGGAAGACGGGCCGTTTCGTACGGCGACTGGAACGCCAGCGCCAATCGGACGGCCCGCTATTTTTCCCAGAAACTCGGGGTCACACCCGGCGACCGGGTCGCGGTCCTCGCGAAAAACCGGGTCGAGTATCTCGACACGTGGTTCGCGCTCGGAAAAATCGGCGGCGTACTGCAAAACCTCAACTGGCGGCTTTCAAAACGGGAACTCGCCGCCCTCATCGCCGACGCCGGGCCGACGGTGCTCGTCTACGACGACGCCTGCGCCGAACTGGCCGCTTTCCTGGCCGACACCTCCGCCTTGAAAACCGTCGCCTTCGACGAACCGCTGCCCGGCAGCCTTTCCTTTTCCGAACGGGACGATTTTTCCCCGGAAACCCTGACTGGAATTGACCTTCCCGCCGAAGCGCCGTGGGTCATCTGCTACACCGGCGGCTCGACCGGGCTGCCGAAGGGCGCACTGCTGTCGCACCGGGCGATCTTCGCCAACGCGGTCAACACCGTTTTTTCCTGGGGACTGCGCGACGACGACGTCGCCCTGCTCAACGCCCCGCTCTTTCATACCGGCGGATTGAACGTTTTGACGGCCCCGCTCGTCTGCGCGGGTGCGACGACCGTCGTCACCGCCGGGTTCAACGTCGAGGAGACGTTTGACGCGGTCGAAAGCGGCGGCGTGACGGTGTTTTTCGGCGTCCCGACGATGTTCATCGAAATGCAGCGGCATCCGCGGTGGAAAAGCGCCGATTTCAGCCGCGTCCGGTTCGTCATCAGCGGCGGCGCGCCCTGTCCGCTGCCGGTGTTTGAAGCTTTCTGGGAGAAAAACGTCGATTTCAAGACCGGGTACGGCCTGACGGAAGCCGGTCCGAACACCTTCTGGCTGCCTCCCGATCAGGTACGGACCAAACCCGGCGCGGTTGGTTACCCGCTCTGGTCGGTTGAGGTAAAAACGGCGCGCCCCGCCGGCGACGAATGCGCGGCGGACGAAACCGGCGAGTTGAGAATTCGCGGCCCGCACGTATTTTCCGGCTACTGGAACAATTCCGAAGCGACCAATGCCGCCTTTGACGCGGACGGCTGGCTGCGGACGGGCGATCTCGCCGCGCGCGATGCCGACGGCTGCTACCGGATTCTCGGACGGCTCAAGGAAATGTTCATTTCGGGTGGCGAAAACGTGTTTCCCTCGGAAATCGAAAGCGTGCTGCACGAATTCGAACCGGTCGGCGAGGCCGCCGTCATCGGCATCGCCGACGCCAAGTGGGGCGAGGTCGGTGCGGCGTTCGTAGCGCTGAAAAGCGATTCCCTCGCAACCGAAAGCGAGGTTTTGTCGTTCTGTCGGGAAAAGCTCGCCGCCTACAAAATTCCGAAACGCATTGTTTTTCTGGAAGCCCTGCCGAAAACCGGGGCGAACAAGATCGACAAGCTCGCCCTGCGGCGGCTCATTGAAGAGTAAGGGAACCGTTTTCCCGCCGGTGTTTTTCCGCCCTGCCCTCAAGGACAGGGCTACCCGGTGGCCAAGCCCCGTGAACGGGGCTCGGAAGTTGAAAAAAACCGGTTTGAGCCTCGTTCACGAGGCTTGTTTTCAGATAGCCCTGTCCTTGAGGGCAGGGCGGTCGGCGATTGAACAGTTACGAAGAAGGAGCACACCCCCAAATGCCGATGGTTGCCACGAACGGCATCAATCTGTACGTCGAGGAAGCCGGGACGGAAAACGGCGGCACGCCGGTCGTTCTGATTACCGGTCTCGGGTACGACGAAAAATTCTGGTCGCTTTCGGTCGCTGCCGATCTGGCCCGCACCCGGCGGGTGATCATGCCGAGCAATCGCGGCGCGGGACGCAGCGACAAACCGCCCGGCCCCTACAACACGGCTCAGATGGCCGCCGACGTGGCGGGCGTGCTCGACGCGCTCGACATTGAAACGGCGGTCGTGGTTGGCCACTCGCTCGGAGGCTTCATCGCGCAGGAACTCACGCTCGCCCATCCCGGACGGGTGGAAAAGCTGGTTCTGGCCGGAACGTCGTTCGGCGGCCCGAATTCCGTCCCGCCGACGCCCGAGGCGCTGGCCGTGTTTTTTCTCGACCGGACAATGGACCCGATGGAACTCATCCGGCGCGGCCTCGCGACCGCCGTGTCGCCGACCTTTCTCGAAACCCAGCCGGAACGCCTTCAGGAACTGATCGAATACCGCCTGACGGTGCCGGTGCCGCCGGAAGCCTTCCAAAGCCAGTTGCTGGCCGGGGCCTCGCACCTCTCGGAAGACCGGGTCGCGGCGATTGCCTGTCCGACGCTGGTGCTCGCGGGCGAACGCGACCTCGTCGTTCCGCCGGGCAACGTCGCGCTTCTCAAGGCGAAACTGCCCCACGCCGAAAGCGTGGTCATCGCCGACGC
>JAAFHI010000975.1 GCA_013298335.1 Actinomycetota bacterium | reverse complement strand
GAAATCGTTCATCGAGAAATCCCGAAGCACGAGGCGCTCGGTATGAATCGGCAGGTTTAACTGGAAAGCCTTGGACACGATGGGGAGGGACAATCTTTCAGCGTCAAAGTCGCGGGGGTGACGGGGGGCTGGCGGCGGGGCGTTCAGCTTTGGAACCAGACCGCGAAAACATGCTGGGTGTCGAGATATTCCCGCACCGCCGCGATTTTTCCGTCCCGCGTTTCCATCAGGAAATGGTAGTGCTGGTTGTAGACGCGGCCGTTTTTGAGCTGGCCGTAGGATTCGACCTCGACCGCCACGCGATGATCCTCGGCGACCATCCCCTTGACCGTCATGCGCAGGCCATCAATCAACTGGCTGTGCATCCGGTGAAACAGCCGGGCGAGCCGTTCCCGGTCGAGCGTTCCGACCACGGGCAGGGAATCGGGGTGTCCCGCAATCCACCAGGTCACGTCGTCGGTCAGGCAATCGAGCGCGCCGTCGATGTCATTCGCGTTGAAACGGGAAATGAACGCGGCGGCAATGGCTTTCGTCTCGGTGGTGTTCATCGGATGACCTCGCCGGAGTTTTTGGGTTTCCGAATCATGCTGAAAGTCGCGGCGGAAAGGAAAGCCTTTTGTCCCCGGTCGTTCAGGGCATTCGGGATGAACCGGGGCGGGCGATCCGGTCGGCCAGCAGCGCGATGGCCGCGCCGATGCCGTAGGCCAGCACGTCGAACCAGTCGGGGACGCTCCCGAAAACGATGCGCAGCACCGGATTCGGAATGACCCAGCCGGATGTTTTGGCGACGTACTGCCCGAATTCGATGACGCAGCCGACGCCGAAGGCCGCAAGGGCGAGTTTCCAGTCCCGGACGCGCAGAAACGCCCGAAAGACGCAGTAGACAAAGATCACGGCCAGCACGTCGCCGAGAAATCCCCGCACCCAGCCGAGGTTTCGGCCCTTTGTGGCGATCAGGACTTCGACCAGAAACAGCGCCGTCGCGACGGCGAGCGCTTTCCATTCGAAGCGGAAAAAAGTGTTTGAGCGCGGTTCATTCACGGTGGAAACCTATCCCGTTTCCAGGCCGCTCGCCCAGAAATTTCTTGCGGACGGCGAACAATTCATTATGGTGTCGCCCATGTTGAACGAACCTGCCGAAACCGGTGCCGCCGCTCGATTCTGGTCCGGCGCGGGCGCGATTTCCGCGTTCTGCCTCATGCTCGGCGTACTGTCGGTGGCCCAGCTCTATTCAATCTTCCAGTTCGAACACCGGGCGGTGGCGCTGTGGCGGCTGGTGTGCTGGCAGGGATCGGGGTGGTTTTTCTGGGCCGTGCTGACGCCCGCCGTCTGGTGGTGGTGCCGGCTTTTTCCGCTCGTCGGCGGACGGTTCCGGCGTTCCTTTCCGGCGCATCTCGGCCTCGGTTTCGGACTGGCCTTCATGCAGGGACTGGCGCTGGCGTTCATCCGGTTCGCCGTGCCGCTGGCCGAGGAGCGCGACTTCAGCCTTCGCAACGCGGCCATTTCCGCTCTGAGTTTCATCCACGTCAACCTGCTCGCCTACTGGGCAATTGTCGGCGCGAACTTTGCCTTCGAGTTCTATCGCCGGTGGCAGGTGCGCGAAGTTCAGACCGTGCAGTTGCGCGAGGATCTGCTCAAGGCCCAGCTTCAGGCGCTTCAGATGCAGCTTCATCCGCATTTTCTGTTCAACACGCTGCACACCATCGCGACGCTGGTCGGCGAGGAACCGGCGCTGGCCCGGCGCATGATTGCGCGGCTGGGCGACTTCCTGCGGCTGACGCTGAACCGCGAGGCGACGCAGTTCGTGCCGCTGGCGAGCGAGGTCGAATTTGTCCGGGCCTATCTGGCAATCGAGGAAGTCCGCTTTCAGGACCGGTTGCGCGTGGCCTACCACATCGACCCGGCCGTCCAGTCATCGGAAGTTCCATCGCTGATTCTGCAACCGCTGGTCGAGAACGCCATCCGGCACGGGCTTTCGGGGAAGGCCGCCGCCGGGGTGCTGGAACTGCGGGCGCAGCGGGTGAATGACCGGCTGCGGCTGGAAGTGCGCGACAGCGGCGGAAAACTCAACGGGGCTTCCGGCGGACTCGGCGTACAAAATACCAAGTCCCGACTCGCCCGATTGTACGGCGCGGAAGGCCGGTTTTCCCTCGCGGTCGAACCCGACGGCCACACGGTCGCCGCCATCGACATTCCCTTTATCAAAACGCCATGACCCTGCGGACGCTTGTTATTGACGATGAACCCTTTGCGCGCCGGTATCTGCGGAACCTG
>JAAFHI010000761.1 GCA_013298335.1 Actinomycetota bacterium | reverse complement strand
GTCGTTCCACGAGCCACCGCGAATTACCCGTCCACGCCCGAAGGCCGGCCCGGTCGGATTTTCAATCGGTCCCGGTTCGGGATAGCCGGATTCGAACCAGTCGGCGCACCACTCGGCGGCATTGCCAGCCATATCGTACAAACCAAAGGGGTTGGGTTCGAATGAACCGACCGTCGAGGTCTGGATTCCGCCGAATTTCATCTTTTTGGCATTCACTTCAAAACGGGCGAACGCTGCCTTTCCGGTGAGCGAGCGACCGTCCGCCGTCGTTCCGAACAGCGCTTCCGGACGTCCCGCGCGGGCCGCGGATTCCCATTCGGCCTCCGTCGGGAGGCGTTTCCCGGCCCATTTGGCATAGGCGGCGGCATCGTTCCAGGTGACCGAAACCACCGGGTGCCGCCCGCGATCCGGCCCGGTGTATTTGTCCCATTCGCCCTCGGCGCGATAGCCGGTCTGCGTGACGAATTTCTCAAAGTCCTCGTTGGTGACTTCCATCCGGTCGAGAAAAAAAGTGTCGATTCTGACGTCGTGGACCGGTCCGGCATCGGGAAGGTCGGCGCTTCCCATCCGGAAGGTTCCGCCCGTCACCACCACCATTCCGGGCGGGGTCGGGGGCGGCCCGACCGGCTCGGGCGGCTTTTCGGGACCGCAACCGGCGCTCAAGAGCAGAACACAAAACAGAAAAAGGGGGAGGAAGCGGCGGGCGGCGATTCGGGCCGTGGCAAAAGCGTGGGAAAAGGTCATTTTCTCGGTGGTGGCCGGATGCCCCGGCGATGGATTCGGAAACCGGCGAAACCTATCACAAACGAAAAGCCGGACGAGGTGATTCGCCCGGCCTGGAAGTTCTTCAACGGAGAGTCCGGATTTTAACCGTTGCCGTCGTCGTCATCATCGTCGTCGTCGGTCTGGTCCTTGTCCGGTTGGGTCGGAACGCCGTCAACCTTGCGCGGTCGGGAAGGATTCTGATTCGGCTTCGCGTCGGTGCTTGAGGGATTTTCGATGGTGATCGGCGGCGGCACGCTCTCGGCGCCGTTGCGGTAGATGTTGCCGGCGACGACCGAGGCGACCGAGCCCTTCTGGGCTGAGCCGGTTGTAATCACCGCGATCACGAGGCCGGGTTTGCCGGGCGCATCGACGAACGAGGTGAAGAGTCCGACGCGGGTGCGCGGCAGCGAGTCGCAGTTGCAGCTTCCGGTCTTGCCGGCCACGTTGAGGACGGCGGTGTTGGAACGGCGGGCCGTGCCGAAGCTGGTCGCGCCGTGCATGCCTTCGAGAATCTTGCGCCGGTCCTTTTCGCTGATCGTGATTTTCCGGGTGACGACCGGTTTGAAGGCCGCCGCTTCCTGTTTCGTGCGAACGATTTGCGGGCGGTAGAACGTCCCGCCGTTGGCGATGGCGCTGGTAAAACTGGCGAGCTGGAGGGCGGTGATGCCGAAGCCGTCGCCGTGGCTGCACGTCCGGCCCATGTCGTCGGGTTCGTTCGACGGAATGTATCCGGCGGATTCTCCGGGGACGTTGATGCCGGTTTTCTGTCCGAAGCCGACCTTTTTGGCGTACTGCACGACCCGTCCGAAGCCGAGCCGCCGACCGAGGACCTGAAAATACTCGTTGTTGGAACGGGCGAGGGCGGTCCGCATGGTCCATTCCCAGCCCCGACCGTTGACGTCGAGGGTCTCGTCGGGATTGACCACCTTTTCGCTCAACGCGGCGTAGGAGGTCAGGACCTTGATGGTCGAACAGGGCTTGAACGGTTTCCCGACCGCCCACCGCTGATTCACCATGCTCAGGACGCGCCCGGTGTTCGGGTCCATCACCACGACCGTTCCGGCGCGGCGGCCAAGGGCTTCAAGGGCGATTTTGCGGATCGCCGGGTCTTCGCCCCGGGTGTCGTCGAGTTCGATACCGCCCTTGGCCGTCCGGAAAAGCGATTCGTCAATCGCCCGGATGCGGGCAACCTCGGCCCGCCGCCGCGCCGCCGCCAGCGCCGCCGCCCGGCGTTCGGCGGCCCGTCGCTTGGCCGCGAGTTTCGTCGAATATTTGTTTTTGCCGTTCCGCGTTTCCTTGTTTTTGGCGTACTTCGGGCTTTTTTCCTTCCGGGCCGCCGCTTTTCGTTCCTTGGCCGACATATTCCGGCTGCTGGCCGCCGGTTTTTTGGCCTTTTTCTTCGGCGGGCGTTCGGCAAAAACCGGGCCGCCGGCCAGGACGACCAGCAGCGCCGCCAGCAGCAGGGAAAGGGTTTTTCGAATGATGTGACTCGTCATAAGCAGCAACCTCCCGCGGAACTTCAATTTCGGAGACGAAAAAACGACGGCCAAGGGGAAACCGTAATGCCTGTTTTCCCCTTGACCGTCGCTTGATGAATCGCGGTGTGTGACCGGATTTAGTCCATCCGACGCTTGCGCATGCTGGACCGCTGACGTTTGCGGGCCAATTCCGACTTCAAACGGCGTTTTTCTCCCGGCGGGATGAAAAAGCGATGCTTTTTGACGTCGGCAATGATGCCTTCGCGCTGCACCAGTCGTTTGAAGCGCCGCAATGCGCTGTCGATCGATTCGTTGGTCTGAACTTCAACCATCGCCATCCTAATCACCACCTTACTGTTTTGGAATATCGGAAGACTCGAATTTTCGATTTTCGATTGAAGATTTTCGATTTTCCCGAAAAAACGGGGTCGAAACTCCAAAACAGGCACGGAAATCCGGTAAAAACTCCGAAAACAAGTGAGCGAAGGTAGCCGTCGAAGGCCGATGTGTCAAGTGACCGCGTTCTTTTTCGAACGATTTCAGGGTAACGAACCGCTGGATGCGGCGTTTCGCGGTCGGGTTGGCCGGGATGCAGCCGCAGCCAGTGGTCAGTGGTCAGTGGTCAGCAGTCAGTGGTCAGTAGTCAGTGGCCAGTGGTCAGCCGGGCGTAACTTTCCCGTAACTGTTC
>JAAFHI010000574.1 GCA_013298335.1 Actinomycetota bacterium | reverse complement strand
AAGAGAAAGGGAGCGATGTCACAATCGCTCCCTTTCTTCTTTTTTGATAACCAGCGCACACCCCCGATAATTCTTACTGGCTACTGGCTACTGGCTACTGGCTACTGGCTACTGGCTACTGGCTACTGGCTACTCCTTCCGCCGGGGCGGTCGGGCTGGCTGCCGGTGCAGGTTTCTGACCGTCGTGATGCGTTCGTTCGGCACGCCCATCTTCGGCGTCAGGTCTTCGATCCGTTCGGAGATTTCGCGCGGATACTCGACCCGTTCGAGGAAGAGTCCCGACGCGGGCGCGGTCATCTGGGCGACAGCCTCGCTCGGGCGTCGGGCGCGCAGCAGGTCGCGAATGTCATCGGGGCGCATGTTGCCGTTGCCGACCGCCACGAGCGAGCCGACGATCCGCCTGACCATCTTCCAGAGAAAGTGCGAGGCACCGACCCGGATGACCAGCATCCCCGGTCGGGGCATGACCGTGATGTCGTGCAGATCGACCCGCCGCGGACCTTCGCCGCCCTCGGGGATTTCCTCGCCGCGCTGGTCCGAATCCATGTGGCAGAAAGCGGTGAAGTCGTGGAAACCGCGAAACTGTTCCGCGCCCAGCCGCATGGCCGCGAGGTCGAGCGGATCCTTGACCCACCAGATGTACCGTTTGGCGAAGGCCGTCCGCTGGAGGGAAATCTGATAGAGGTAGTACCGCGCGATGGCGTGTTTGCGGGCGTTGAAGTTCGGCTCGGCGGTGTCCACGCGCAGCACGTTGATGTCGGCGGGGAGGAGGCTGTTGATGCCGCGCATGGCCTCGGCGGGATGAATCTTTTTAGCCGTCTTCACATGCGCGACCTGCCCGAGCGCGTGGACGCCCGCATCCGTCCGACCCGCGCCGCCGAGTTCAACGTCCTTGCCGAAGACTTCGACGAGGGCGTCCGTGAGCGTTCCGGCAATGGTGCGGGCGTTCGGCTGGACCTGCCAGCCCTGATAGCGCGTGCCGTCATACTCGATGGTGAAGCGGTAACAGTTCTGCGGTTCTTTTTTCGTCGGGCGATCGGACGGGCGATCCTGTGGGCGTTCGTTTCGGTTCTGATACATCGGCAAGGTTCCTGAGCGTAAATAGGGTAAGAATTCGGCGACGTGCGCGGTTGACCGGTCTGGGGCCAAGGTCGTGAGCGGGAGGTCCAGGCGGGCTTTTTGCGCTTTTTCGCAATCGGCAAGCATAGGCCGACCGCCGACCGCTGACAAATAGCTTTATCTTTCCCTCCGAACAACGTATTTTTCGAGCCTATATCATGTGTCATTTACGACCTCGCACGATTCTCCCTTTCAAGTCGAGGGCAAGCGACTTTTATGGATGAGGCTTTACAGCAAGCAGTCGTCGATTTCGAGCTGTTTCTGTCCGGTCAACGCGCTCCCGCGCTGGTGGGGCCATCGTTGGTGGCCGTACTGCAAACCGACGTTCGAACGGTCAGTTGGGTGGTTTTGAACTGGGTCTCGAAAAACCCCGGTCCGAATCCGCTCGAAACCGTCATGGGCGCGCGCAACAAGGTTTTCGACATTTTCTTCTACCGGGTCGTCAAGTTCGACAACGTCTTCAAGTTCTTCCCGACGTTCGAACAGTTTCTGGTCGAAATGTGTCCGCCGGCCTACCGTCCGCATCTGGTCGGAATGTTGCAGGCGAGTCCGTGGTCGGAGATTCGACCCATCGGGGAATTGAAGCAGCAGCAGATCTTCGCGCTCGAAAAACGGACCGAAGTAAAGGTGGAAGAGGAAACCTTTAACGAGAACCTGTATCGCAACGCCACCCACAACGTGCTTTCGGTCGACAAGCGCTACGAGTTCGCCGATGAGAAAGTCGGCTCGGAGATGGTGCAGCACCAGGCCAAGGTCAACGAACTCTTCAGCGATTTCGTCGGACTGGTCAAGGACAAGCAGGCCCGCAAGGAAATCTACATCGCCAACGAGGCCGACAAGGATTCGGTCTACGAGAGCAAGCGGCGGTTCAGCCTCGAAGACTACCTCGCGCAGTCGGTCGATCTGGCCGTGGCCTTCTTCAACGACGATTTCCTGCCGCAGTCGTGCCAGATGATGGATCTGGTGACCGAACTCTGCGAGCAGCGCGAGTATTCGTTCGAAAACAGCAGCCGGTTGCAGGGCAAGTTCGGGCTGTTCAGCACAAAGAAAATCGACGAGTACGCCGTGACCAAACCGGCGCGGGTCCTCATCGGCGACATTCTGAGCCGGTTCGCGGGCTGGTATCCCGACAAACTGATCGAGCGGCTCTTTACGGAAGAAGATCGCCGGACCCGGCGGGTCATCCTGAGCGTGCTCGAAGCCTACGGCGGTCGTATCTACCCGATGCTGATCGGGCAACTCGAACACTGCACCGACCAGACCCCGTGGTACTACGTCCGCAACCTGGTTTTTCTCCTCGGGCGCATCGTGACGCCGGAGCGGGCCGAACGCGAACGCGCGCTGGTTCTCATCGAAAATCACCTCAAGCCGCCGAGCATGCGCCAGGTGAACCTGCAATGCATCGGGACCTTCAGTTTCATCGGCGGCGAATCGGCGGTGACCAAACTCATTGCCAAGCTGGCGGAGTTCAAGAAGTTCGATGATGCACAGTCGGTCGAAATCGCCAATAAAATCGCGCTCGCGCTCATCGGGCTCGACGACCCGCGCGCGATGGAGGTGGCGCTTGATCACGGCCTCAAGGGGTGGAGCAACGAATACGTCGAGCGGTTTTCCCAGACCTTCTTCACGCCCCCGACCATCGGCTATCTGACCAAGCGTATCCGGACCGAGATGACCAAGATCCGGCGGACCTTTTCGCTGCTCGGCAATCCGGAAGCGGCGTCGAATCTGCTCAAGTGCATCGCCCACCAGCGCACCGACGAAGTAACCGCGCTCTGCGAGGAAATCACCAAAACGCTTTCGGCGCGCAGTCCGCTGCACGCGACCGCGGCCAACATCCTCGCCAATACGACGCCGTTTCCGTCGGCGCTCGCGGTTGATCGCAGTCTCAACCGGCTGCTCATTCAGAAAAATGTACCCGAAGCGCTCATTTTCGCCTGGGAAGCCGGCCTGAGCGGGCATTTCAGCATTCAACTGACCGACGGAACCGAATGTCGCATCGACGTGTCGGGCGGCACCGTCACGCACGCCTCCGTGCCGTCGTTCTACCTCGAATCCGACAACGCCTTTTACTGGCTGTTCATGCTCGACCCGCGCGACATCGGGCTGACCTATTTCTCGACCAACACGCCGCCCGAACCGCCGAACATTGCGCTTGAAACGTGGTTTCTGCTGCACGAAGCCCTGCTTCAGCGGAGCGAACTCAAGCAGATTTCCAGCGCGGCGATTTCGCCGAATTCAAAGTTCAGCCAGCGCAAGATCAACCCCGCGCTGGTCAATTTCAAGGACAGCGACGATCCGCAGAAATGCCGCGTGGTGTGGGACGCGCTGCTCGGCAATCCGGATATCGAAACCCTCCAGCAGCAGACCCGGCTCGGGAAGTACGAACTCTACAAGCTGCTGTTCTTCCTCATCCGCCAGAATCTCGTGCTGGTGGACGCCGACAAGATGGCGTCCGATGCGGGGTCGATTGCCGAAGGTCTGGTGATGCTCGACGCGAACCT
>JAAFHI010000438.1 GCA_013298335.1 Actinomycetota bacterium | reverse complement strand
AACCCGAAGGTTTTGGAGGCTGCCCTGAATCGGTTTTCACGGAATGAAGACCGAAAAACCATTGATGGATTGAAGGCGGTCAGGGCCAAACGACGGGAAGTGAAGGCTGGAATTCTTCTCTCCCACCGGGGGCACAATAAAAACTACCAGTTGCCGGCGGTGTTGGCCCGAACTGAAAAAAACGACCGGCAATTATGGTTATTGCTTGAGAATGACTTCGACGCCTATCTCAAGGGTGACCAGGCTTGTCGTCCCTATATCATGACCCGAAAGCCGGGTGAGATCCCATTTGTCCTGAGACCTGAAAAAGGATTGATTGAAGAGGAACGCAAGGATCTGATCCGCAAAAATCTGAAAGTCATCGAGAGGGAAGGCGTCGAGCCTTTTTTGGAGGGAATGCGTCCCGAATTTGAAGACCATCCGAACCTTGATCTCGATGCCGGGTTGTACATCGGGGATGTGGCCGGAGAGTTTGAGGCTTCAAGTGAAGGGATTCACCGATTCCACAATGCGCTGATGCCCGAAATGAGATGGTCAACGGCCCGAAGCCTACCTTCCGAACGCTTTCAAAAGCTGGGGCTAAGGGCTTTTTTCCGAAACGAATTCCACTGTGATCAGGCCAAACGAGCCAGAGATGATTTCTTTCAGTCGCAATTGAGCATGGCTCAAACGGTCGATCATCGTGGAAGAGAGCGTCGAACCGTGAAGCACCTTCAATCGGAAATCGAGAAAAGGGTCGCGGATTCGCCGAGCGTTGAAGAACTGTCGGTTTTGGGGGAGATCGCGCGCAGATTCTCAATTGTGGTGAAAGAGCTTGAAGATGGAAAGATGGAGGCTGAAGTGGACCAAGCTGCACCGAAGGAGTCATCTGAACCAGAGAAAGCCGGTAAGGAAGAAACTCCAATGAAAGCCAATCGAGAGAAGCCCGCAAAAGGGAAGCAGAAGAGAGTCAAAAAAGCTGAGACACCCTTTGGGGTTTGCGAGTGTGGTGTGCCGCTCGTCGAAAGGCTGGTTTTGGTTGTCGATTCGAAATGCTGGAATTGCTCGGAGCCAATGAAGGTTGCCATGACCGGAAGTCAAATCGGAGGGGGACAGATAGGAGATCCCGAAGGTTTTTCCGAAGAAGAAACGGAATATGCGCGAAGCCAGGGGGCCATCATCGAAACCCGAACGAGCGAAACTCAGGGGATATCGTATCCCGCAAATGTATGCGGAAGTTGCAACCAAATGACCGGAGCTTTTTACGTCGCATCTCATTCCCCTGGTCAAATGGAAATGGTCGAAGGGTTGGCGCCAAGTTTTACCTTCAGAGTTTTCGGGACCGAATGTCCCCGTTGTGAAATGGAAAGAGAACAGCAAGAAAACGGATGAGAACGAACATGTTCGAATAGGGAGGTGGACACCGCTTCACTCTACAATGCGTATTTCGACGATCGTGAACCCTCGAATTCGACGATTGGGGACGAAGGCGAGCCAAACCGAAAGAAGTGTTTCGAGGGATCGTGAACGGGGTTCACGATGGTTCGAAATCGGCCATTTTCAAGAAGTGGACGATTTCGACGAACGTGAACCCTTCCCATGAAGCATTTTTTCATCACCGAAGGCGGCTGGAACGGCCCTTTTCGGGAAGCGGTATCGCGGAGCGAAAGGATTGCTCCGGGGGCGCGTGAGCCCAGGCCTTTGAAATCGTGAGCGACAATCTGACCGTCGGCGGTGACGATGCCTCCTCTTATATAAAGGAGGATCGTTTTCGTGCCGACCCCATCGCTCACCATGCATCACCTTCAGGAACTGTTTCGTCTGCATTTCACGGCGCGATTGTCGCAAAAGAAAATCGCGCTGATCCTGGGACTGAGTCCCGGTGTCATCAACAAGTATCTTCAGGCCGCGCGTCGGGCTGATCTGAGTCCGGAAGAAGCGGACCGGCTCGGCGAGGCCGAACTGCGCGCGCGGCTGTTTTCGTCGGCGAGTGAACCGGCGTGGATCAAGCGCCCGCCGGATTTCGCGCTGATCCATCAGGAACTCAAGCGCAAGGGCGTGACGCGGCAGCTTTTGTGGGAGGAATACCGGGAGTCGTCGCCGGGAACGGCCTACAGCTACGTTCGGTTCTGCGAACTGTATCAGGACTGGGCGCGCGCGCTGCGGCGGACGTTGCGTCAGGTGCATGTGGCCGGAGAAAAGCTGTTTGTCGATTTTTCGGGACAGACCAGGGCGGTGACCGATCCGGTGACGGGTCGTGAGTGGCAGGCCGAGATTTTCGTGGCGGTGCTGGGGGCGTCCAACTACACGTTCGCGCGGGCGGCGAAATCCCAGACGCTGCGGGACTGGATCGGTCTTCACGTTCAGGCGTTCGAGTTTTTCGGTGGCGTTCCGAAATTCGTCGTTCCGGACAACCTGAAAAGCGGCGTCACCAGGGCCTGTCGGTATGAACCGCTGCTGAACCGGTCCTACGAACTGCTGCTGGAACACTACGGGACGTTCGGGCTGCCGGCCCGTCCGTTGCGTCCCCGCGACAAGGCGAAGGTCGAGTCCGGGGTGCAGGTCGTCCAGCGGTGGATTCTCGCCCGGCTGCGACATCGGCGGTTCTTCAGCCTCGACGAACTCAACGCCGCCATCGCCGGACTGCTCGGTGAGTACAACACCCGTCCCTTCAAGAAGCTGACCGGTTGCCGACAATCGGCGTTCGAGTCGCTCGACCAGCCGGCGCTGGGTCCGCTTCCCGCCCACCCCTACGAGTTCGCCGAGTGGACGCGCGCCCACGTCGATCCCGATTGCCACATTGTGGTCGAGGATGGGTTCTACAGCGTTCCCCACCAGTTGTGCGGGCGCAAACTCGATGTCCGGCTCACCGATTCGGTCGTCGAGGTCTTCTTCAACCGCGCCCGCGTCGCCCTGCATCCGCGCGGGGAAGGCAAAACGCTTCCCGAACACCTCCCGCCCGGATACCGCGCCTATCTGGAATGGTCGCCCGAATACGCCATCGCGCAGGCCGCCGCCATCGGCCCCGCCGTACACGAACTGGTGAGCGCCATTCTCGCCGTCCATCACCCGCAGCAGTTCCGCTCCGCTCAGGGCGTCCTCGCGCTCGGTCGGCATTTCTCGCCCGAACGGCTCGAATCCGCCTGCCGTCACGCCCTCGACCACGGCCTGCGTTCCCGCCGGTCCGTCCACGACATCCTCACCCGCAACCTCGACCGGCTCGCCGATCCGGCGGCCGTCGCCCCGCTCCCGGCCCACGCCAACGTTCGTGGCCCGGAGTACTACCAATCCCTGCTTGAAGGAGAACCCAATGCTGAATCAGCCCACGATTGATCGTCTGCGCGAACTCAAACTTCCCGGCATGGCCATTGCCCTCCAGCGCCAGCTCGACCAGCCCGACCTCCATCGCCTCGCCTTTGAAGAACGCCTCGCGCTTCTCATCGACGCCGAAAGCGTCCACCGCGACGCCGAACGCCTCAAACGCCTGTTGCGCCAGGCCCAGTTTCGCCAGCACGCCGCGCTGGAAGACCTCGACACCCGCGCCGCGCGCGGCCTCGACCGTTCCCTCATCGCCTCGCTCGCCTCCGGTGACTGGATTCTCAATACCCAGAATCTCGTCATCACCGGACCGACCGGCACGGGCAAAAGCTGGATTGCTCAGGCGTTCGGCAACGCCGCCTGCCGACTCGGCTTCTCCGTCCGTTATGAACGCACCGGACGACTGCTCGAAATCCTGCGCACCGCCCGCGCCGACGCCTCCTACCACAAACGACTCACCGCCCTCGCCAAAGTCGAGCTGCTCATCCTCGACGACTTCGGCCTCAATCCGCTCCAGACCCAGGAACGCCTCGACCTGCTCGAAATCCTCGAGGACCGTCATCAGATTCACTCGACCATCATCACGTCACAGCTTCCCATCACCGCTTTTCATCAATATCTGAATGAACCCACCGTCGCCGACGCCATCCTCGACCGACTCCTGCACCGCTGTCACCGGATCGATCTTACCGGCGATTCGCTCAGAAAACGCAAACCGCCGACGGCCAGTGAACGGGGACGCGCGAAAGCCGGTGAATGAAACCGTGACATGGGAAACCTCGCATCGTTTCCGTTTTCGCCACTTTTTGGAGGTCCTTCCGATGATGAAAAACGCATTCCACGATCATCGCGGCACGGATAACGCGGGAAACCCCGCATCGTTTTCGTTTTCACCCTTTTTTGGAGGTCACTCCGATGACGAAAATCGCGTCACCGCCTGAAGGAAAAACGACAAACCGGGGAAGTAGCCTTCGCGCGGGCGGACCGTCAAGGGTCGCTCCGCTTCCTCCCTTGACTGTCGCCCGCCGCTTCGGCTGCGCGGTTTTTTGTCGGCTT
>JAAFHI010000339.1 GCA_013298335.1 Actinomycetota bacterium | reverse complement strand
GTGCGTGCTCGACATCCAGTTGCCCGGCCTGAGCGGCGTCAAGGCGGCGCGGGCCATCTGGCGCGATTTTCCGGGGGCCCGGATCGTGTTCTGGACGCAGTTTCCCAACGAGGCCTACATCACCGAAATTCGCAAACTGGTGAAATCGGTGACGCCGAGGCCGACCTACGGCTTCATCCACAAGAACAACCCGGAATCGCGGTTTCTGCGCTTCGTCGGCGCGGTGCTCGAAGACGGCGCGGACATGATCGATCCGGCCTTCCGGGATTCCTTCTCGCGACCGCAACTGACCGAGTTCGAAGCCGAGGCGCTCTACTACCTCGCACTCGGTCTGTCGAACTGGGCCATCGCCCGCAAGTGCAGCCTGACGCAGCGGGGCGTCGAATCCCGGCTCGCGACGTTGTACGAAAAAATGCTGCCGATACCCGACCCGGACGACCGCGAGGGCTACGAAAAACTCGCCTTCAACCAGCGGACGCGCGCCCTGAGCGAGGCGTTTCGCCGCGGCCTCATCACCGGCGAGGATCTCGACAAGGCGGGGGGCGACCTCCAGTCCTGGCTCGAACGCGACGCCAAACGCTTTCGCGGCGAACCCTGAACCCGTACACACTGACCCGATATGAAAAAAGCTCTCCTTGTTCTCACCGCGATTGTCGGCGTTGCCGCGTTTGCCTGCGCGGGCGGATTTTATGCCCTGTTTTATCTGGCGGACGGCGGAACCGGAAAAACCAGCGCGGATCGCGACGTCCGGAATCGCGGCTTCAAGGCCGATCAGAAAACCGATCTGGCCGGCGCGCTGACCATCAGCGTACCGCTCGGATTCAGGCTGAACGGCGGCGCGCGGCCACAATTCCCCGGCCAACCGGCGCACGCGCAGTTCTTTCTGAGTCTCGGCGCCTACACCGATTTCGTCGGGCACCGGGAATCCGGCACGATGACCATCCGCGCCTTTCCGCCGGGCACCCACAAGGATTTTTCGTCCCTGTACCCGCTGAATCCGGGGAAGAATCCGGAGGAAAGCTACTGGGAAACGGTCAGGACCGACTCCCCCTCGCGGCTGGTGTACCGGCGGGTGAAGAGCCTGAAGGAACTTCGGTCCTTTGCGGCGGTCGATTCCGAACGCGGGTTCGCGGTGGAGTTCTCCGCCCTCAAGGATCTCTACACCGACGACCAGTGCATCGGCATCGTGACCGACGCCCTGCAATCGGTCGAAGTCAGACAGCCTGCCTTCGACCAACTGCTCGCCAGGATGAAAGCGGAGTACGAAGAGGCGATCCGGTTCAAGCAGAAGAATCGCGCCGACGTCGAAGCGCGGATCGGCCCGATTCCCGCCGACGTCGAGAAGGCGGTCACGACGCCCAAAGGCGACGTACTGGGCCACCCGACCGAATTCGACGACCTGCATGTCGGCATCCGGCTGGCCCAGCTTCCGGCCACCGATCCGGAGGCCGAGGCCAAGCGGTTCATGCTCGATGAAATCCGGTTCAAATCGCTCACGACCGAACCGCCGGACGCCGCCGACAAACGTTCCAACGATGACGTGGTCGCCGTCGTGTGCTTCCGGGATAAAACCGGGAAACTGCAAGCGATTCGGCTCGAACCGGGCAGCGAGACGCACTACATCTATGCCGAAGGCTGGGGAAAAGGCTTTCAGGCTGAAATTCTGGCCGGAACGCCCCCCGGCAGCATCGTTTTCTGGCGGTTCCGGGTCGTCAACCTGCGGCGCAATCCCGACCGCTTCGCCGCGTGGATTACCGACAGTGAAAGCTACCGGAAGGCGGCCCGTGACGGCTCGCCGATCTGGAAACCGAAGGTTCCGGGCACATGAAGAAACTCGTCGCGCTCCCCCTGCTCATCCTGAGCCTGCTCGCCGGCTGCGGGGGCGGTTCCGAAAAGGACCGCGCCGCCCGGGACGTCCGCAACCGGGGATTTCGGTCGGACCAGAAAATCGACCTCGCGGGCGCGATGACCATCGAAGTCCCGCGCGGTTTTCGACTGAAAGCCGAACCCGACCCGCTGCCCGCCGGCGAGACGCCCCACGCGCGTTTTTTCCTGACGCTCGGGGCATTCACTGACGCGGGCGTCCCCAAAAAGTCCGGGCTGCTGACGGTTCGGGCGTTCCCGAGGGAAAATTTCGAGGAACTGTCGAAGCTGTACCCTTTTTCGGAGAAGGTCCCCTCGACGACCGGCTTCTGGATCAACGCGCGGACCTATTCGCCGGTTTTCGTGGCCTATCGCCGGGTCGGTCCCCCGTCGGAGTTCACCGGCTTCGTGGCGCTCGATTCCCACCGCGGGTTCGCGGTCGAACTCGCCGCGCTGAAGGGGCTTTACACCAACGACCAGGCCATCGGAATCGTGACCGCCGCGATCAAGTCAATCGAGGTCAAACAACCGGCTTTCGACAACGTACTCACCCGCGTTCGGCCCGAATTCGCCGAAACGGTCGCCTTCAAACAGAAAAACCGCGCTGATGTCGAAGCCCGGATCGGCCCGATTCGGAAGGAAAGCGATGCCGTCGCGACCACGCCCGGCGGCGATGTGCTCGGTTCCTGCGACATCGAGTCGGACGAACTGCCCGTCGCCATCCGCCTCGCCCAGCTTCCCGCCGCCGACCCGGAAACCGAGGCCAAGCGGTACACCCTCGATCAGAAACGGCACCGGGAACTGACGACCGAGCCCGAACCCGCGAAAAAGGACCCCGACGGCGAAAGCGTCGGCCTGATCTGTTTCCGCAACGCCGGCGGCGAACTTCAGACGGTGCGCCTCGAACCGGGCGACCAGACGCGCTATGCCTTTTCCAATGACTGGGGAAAGGCGTTTCAGGAGAAGATTCTGGCCGGAACGCCCGCCGGCAGCATCGTTTTCTGGCGGTTCCGGGTTCTCAACCTTCGGCGGAATCCCAAAACCGTCGCGGACTGGATCACCGACAGCGAAAGCTACCGAAAAGCCGCCCGTGACGGATCGCCAATCTGGAAACTCAAGGTCGCCGCAAAATGAACCGCCGGGCACGCTTCGGGCGAACCGCCGCCGCGTTTCTTTTCATCATCTTCTACATGATGCCTGGCGGGGCGCACCACGCCGCCGCGCCGGAGCCGTCCGAGCCGGTGACGCCGGTCCAGGTGGACTCGAAACTGAACCTTCAACAGTGGGGCGCGCTGACCACCTTCCACGGCCTGCCGTCGGACACGGTTCGCGCCATCGCGCAGGACGCCACCGGGTACTTCTGGTTCGGAACCGACGCCGGGCTGGCGGTGTACGACGGGCGGCGCATCCGCAAACTCACCTTCGCCGAAATCGAAAACGTTCGCCTCCGCTGCCTGCGGTTCGCAACGGACGGCACGCTCTGGATTGGAACCGACGTCGGGGCATTCACGCTTAAAAGCGAAAAACTCGCGCCGGTCCGCGGCACGGAGTCGCAGCCGATCAACGCCGTTGCGTTCACGCCGGAGGGAGGCGTCCGGCTGACGTCGGAATACGGCATTCTCTTTACCGTCCGGGGCGACCGGACCGAAAAACTGACTCCCGACGAAGCGCCGCTCCTGTGGATTGACGAAAGCCGCCGGCAGCCATTGCCGCTCACCGGGCTGGCGACGGTCGGCAACACGACCTACATCGGGACGCGCGGGCGCGGCGTGCTGTCGCTCACCGGCAACCGGCTGGCCATCATCCCGACCGAATCGCGTCCGTTCTTCGTTTCCGAACTCCTCGTGGACGAAAAACAGGCGATCTGCGGGGTCGAGACCTCCGCGCGCGACGCCGGGACGCTCGCGGGCGCGACCCCGGCGACGATGAAAAAGGTTCCGGTCATCACCGGCACGGTTCAGGCGCTGGCGAAGGACGGCCTCGACCGGCTCTGGGTCGGGACGAATGGGGCCGGCGCGTTCTGTCTGAATGGTTCCGACGTCATCGAGCATTTCACCTTCGGCGACACGTCGGGCGGCCTGCGCAGCGACGTGGTGTTCGACATTTTCACCGACCGCGAGGGGGTGATCTGGTTCGGGACCAACCGGGGGGTCTCGCGGCATGACCCGAACAGCCCGCGCGTCACGCCGGTCAATGAAAACGCGGAATCGAACGTCGTCCGCTCGTTCCTCATTGGCTCCGACGGAACGCAGTGGTGCGGCACGCGGCGGGGGCTGTTTTTCCGGCGCAACGAACGCCTTGGCTGGCAGGACATCGGGGTCATCGGGCCGCGCGCCGTCTACGCGCTGGCCGCGCTCGGAGACGGACGCATCCTCGCCGGAACATCCTCCGGAACCTTCATCGGCGACGGAAAGGAATTGAACTTCCGCCCGGTTCCGACCACCCGGACCGGCGCGAACGACAGCAACCGGGCCATCTGCCGGTTCAGAAATCAGTGGTACGTCGGGACGTTCGGCGGCGGCATCGAGCGGCTGGACGGCGAGCAGCGCGTCACGGTCGCGGGCGACAACGCACCGATGAACGTGGTGTCGCTCTACAACGAAAACGACGAACGGCTCTGGATCGGAACATCGGACGAAGGGGTGTTCACCTTCGACGGGAACCGCTTCACGCGCGAACCGCTGACCCGGTCGCTGACGCAGGCGGTCTGGTGCGTCACCGGAAGCCGAAAAAGCGGGCTGTGGTTCGGAACGGAACATGGGTTGTACAAACTCGACGGCGACCGGCTGTTGACGGTCGTGCCCGACGGCGACGTCCGGGCGGTGCTCGCGCATGTTCTTCCCGACGCCGTCTGGTGCGCGACGACCGACCGGGGGATCCGGACCTGCGCGCTGACCGCCGACGGGCGCACGCAACTCGCCCGGCTCGACACCGAAACCGGGTTACCGAGCAATACCGGCTTCTGCCTGCTGGCCGGGGACGACAAACTCCTCTGGATCGGCACGAGCCGGGGGCTGGTCCGATACGGCGCGTCACTCGTCAAGCCGCTCGTCAAGCCGGTCCGCGCCTTTGGAACCCGCGAATACCCACTCGACGGCACTCCGATTCGACTCGACTACCCGCAAAACAGCCTTCTGGTTGAAGCCGTCGCCGTCAGCAGCCGCACTTTCGCGGAAAAATTCACCTATGAATTTCTGGTTCTCGACGC
>JAAFHI010000371.1 GCA_013298335.1 Actinomycetota bacterium | reverse complement strand
AGTCATCGAACAGACCAAGGGAACGAAAATGGCCGGCGCGCTCGACCATACCTCCTGTACGGTCTGCCACAATTTCCGCCCGCCGACGGGCAACCGGGCCAAACTGGTCCGCTGGCAGCAGATGTGCGCCGTCTGCCATCAGGGATCGGCCCTCGCGAAAAACATCAACCCCTTCCCTTTCGAAAAGCGCCAGACCCAGTTCGGGGCCCTCTAC
Source organism: Actinomycetota bacterium (assembly GCA_013298335.1). Taxonomy (GTDB): domain Bacteria; phylum Acidobacteriota; class Blastocatellia; order Chloracidobacteriales; family Chloracidobacteriaceae; genus JAAFHI01. Next base: position 4,629 of record JAAFHI010000371.1, on the reverse strand, counting down.
TCACACAACCTGTCGGCCCACGCCAAACTCGACTGCGAGACCTGCCATGCCGTGCAGGCCATGAAACCGACCGCTGACTCGAAGAATCTGTACTCTTCCCGGCCCGAACATCGCGAATGCTTCATCTGCCACACCGAAAAGGCCAAGGAACTGACTGGAAACGACGCGGCCAAGCCCTATGCCCCCGACTGCGCCGGCTGCCACACCCGCGAGGACTCCCCCGACCGGATGCTCTTCCGCGAACCGGTCTATACGGCGCTGACCAGCGAATTCCAGCATGGCGGCGCGCACGCCGTCCTCAACCGCCAGTGGAATCCGGCCAAGCCGCTTGAAACGGTCGAGTTTCTGACGAAACTGGGCAAGGTCCCGCCGACCCAGGCCATGACGAGCCCCGACGCCGCCGCGAAACAGACCACGCTCTCCTGCCGAAGCTGCCACGGAAACCTGCTGGTGCTCTCGAAGGAACTTCGCGACGCCCGTCCGAAGAAAGGCAAAAAGGACGAGGCCACCTTCCGGAAGGAAAAACTCGACTGGGACTGGCGGGTTCAGATCGACGCCCGGCGAAATCCGACCCACAAAGCGAGTCTGGCTTGCGCCGGATGTCACACATTCGAGAAAATCGAGAAGGATGAAGCCAATCCCAAGTTCCAGAAGATCGAACGCTTCCCGGTCTTCATTCCCCAGCAGAACGGATTTGGAACCGTCTTCAACATCGGCAGTTGCGATTCCTGTCACCCGTCGGATGTCACCAAGCGGGGGACGCCCGAAAGCCACAAACTTCGCCGCCCGAAACCCGCCGCGCCTCCCGGCGGCAAGCCGGGCAACTAGCCGGACGACCGGATTTCAGATGCGTGATTCCCGACGTTTCATTCGAACATTCTGAAATCGAAAATCAAATGAACTCCCTTCCCCGGAACTGACGTGGTGCGAAATGCGCATGTTTCTGTCTCACTCGCCTGATGGCCGCCGGACTGCCCGAAAGGTCGTCCTCTCCTTCTTCCTGATCGGTTTCGCGGCGTTCTTCGCCGCTTCCTGTTCACGGAACGAACCGCCCAAACCGAGCAATCAAAAGCCGATTCAGCAGGACGTCTTCGATCTGGGACCGGTGACGCCGGTCACGATTTCTCCCGGTAAGGATTTGACGAAGTTTCTCCACGGGGACCACACCGAACAGGTCGACAAGCGGCTCAACTGCAACTACTGCCACGGCGTCGAGGCGAATCTCCAGAAAATCGCCCTCAACCAGAAAAACGAGAAGGAAGCCAACAAACCGCCCTTCTCCGGCCACAGCAGTTGCATGGCCTGCCACATGGCCGAATTCACCCAGACCAAGTCGAACACCGCCGAGTGGTCGGGGCTGTGCTACTCCTGTCACAAGCAGGTCGGCATCGACAAGGACGCCGGTTTCAACCAGATGAAGCCGTTTCCGGAACGTCTCAGCCACAACGTCTACTTCACGCCCGAACAGCATCAGGAACACACCAAATACACCTACCCCGCAACCGATCCGAAATTCGCCGGGAAGAAGGCCGAGTGCGAAACCTGCCACGTCGTCCAGAAACCGCAGGCCGGGGTTGATTTCAAGGCCCACGTCACCTGCTATGCCTGCCACCAAACCACCGAGTTCAAGGCCCCCGGCATCGGGACCAGGAGCACGGCGGCCCCGGGCGCGCTGGCGTCGGGTGCCTGCAACACCTGCCATCAGGACACGACCAAGCCCGAGGAACTGCGTCCGCTGGAAGCGAAAATGAACGGCCAGCGTTCGTACCAGTTCAAATTCAAGCACTTCGAACACGAGAAGGTGGCCAATTGCGCCGCCTGCCACAACATCAACGGGTCCTACGCCTCGCAGGTCAGTTCGCCCAAGGCGAAGCAGCACACCGGCGGCACGAAATCCGCCGCCGGACAGGGATGCTTCAGTTGCCACAACGACCAGAAGGCGTTCGGCGACCTGAACGCGCAGAACTGCATCCGCTGTCACACGGCGGCGCAACTCGGCCCGGCGTTCACGGCGCAGCCTTCGGCGTCCGCCGGAAGCGCGGCGGGCGACGTGGCGAAGAAATGAAATTCGGATTCGAAGAATTTGTTGGCGCGGGGTCTGAAACTTCGTGTATGTTTCGTCGCCAAAGCGAGACACATTGAAACCAACGTATGTCGTCGCGGACACATCCGACGGGCTGGAGAATATCCCACAAACCCACTTCTGGATGCCCCGCGAGAGGAGCTACTGTATGAAGCGACTGCTAATCGCAGCCTATGTTTGCGGCGCCGGTCTTTTGATTGCCGGATGCGCCACGTCCAACCCGAAACTTGCCGCCGTCACCGCACCGACGCCGAAAGCCGCCATTGTCGCCAACGACGAAGGCGAAGGCAGCAAGAAACTTCCCGGCAAACTGGTGTTCGATTTCCAGGACGAACCGAAAAACTCGAAATACGCTGGCTACAAGGACGGCAAGGACAAGGCCCCCTTCGATCACAAGCAGCACGTTGACTACAAGGGTTCGACCTGCGTCACCTGCCACCACACGAATTCAACCAAACTCGTCGCCGCCGCGGGCGACGCCAGCGAATTCGTGATGAAGTGCTCGAATTGCCACACGGACACCGACAAGACCCCGTCGCCGTTTGAAGGCACCCACGAAACCGAAAAGTTCAAGGGCAAGCCCTCGCCGGAAGCCGAACTGGCGTTCCACGGTCCGGAAAGCGGCGGCAAGGCTGGCGCGGCGGGCTGTATCACCTGCCACAAGCAACTCAGCAAGGATTTCCCCAAGGCGGCGAAGGTCACCTCCTGCTCCGATTGCCATAATGGCAAGGACTCCTAAAGCTCCTCGAACCACCGGCGGGCGAAGTTCAAACCGAACTTTCGCCCGCTTTTTCGTTTCCGGGCATTTCCCCGCCCAGTCGGAATATCACCCGTGGACAAGTCCAGCCTCAAATCGTTCCTCGTCGGAATCTGCATCGGGGCAGGCATCGGTTTCGGTTTCTTCAAACTGACCTCCTCCTCCGCTCCGACCGTCGCCTCGAACACCAAACCCGAACCCGCCGCGGCCAAACCGGCCCCGCCGCTCGGCCCCGAGCAGATGAAGTCGCTGCCGAACGGCCACCCGTCGCTCACGGGCGACGATCCGAAGGCCTCGGCTGATCCGGCGGCGGCTACCGCCGCGGTGGATAACGCCAAACGGGCCGCCAACGCCGACATCGGCAACTTTCTGGCCCAGATGGATGCCGCCGCGACGCTCTATCAGGCCAAAAAATACGAAGAAGCGATCGAATTTCTCAACCGTGCCCGCGTCCTCCGCCCGGACAGCGCCGATACCCTGATCGCGCTCGGCGTCACGTCGTCCGAACTCGGAAAATTCGACGAAGCCGCCGTCTGGTTGCGCAAGGCACTCTCCCTTAACGAGAATGACGCCGAAACCCGCACCGAACTCGCACTGGTCTTCATGAAAAAGAAGGACTTCCCGACCGCGCTGGCCGAAGCCGAGCGGACGCTCAAGACCACGCCGAACCAGGAACGGGCGCTCGAAATCGTGGCCCGCGCCGCCATCGAACTCAAGAACACCGCCAAGGCCGAGGAAGCCATCAAACGGCTTTCCGCCCTCAATCCCGGAAATCCGGGGATCGCCTCACTGAACCAGCTTCTTTCACGAGGAAAAACGTCATGACTCCAACCGATCAGTCCGCCATCATGGAAGTGGCCGCGCTTGCCAGCGGGCGACGTTCCCTGCTCAAAACCGGGATGGCCGCCGGCCTGGTGACCGTCGTTTCCTTCTTCAACCGCTCGACCAGCGCCGCTCCGGTCCAGAAAACCGGCAAGGCGGGCGACATTGACCTGATGAACGTGGCGCTCGCGCTCGAACACCAGGCCATCGCCGCCTACGACCTCGGCGCCACCAGCGGCCTTCTCAAAGGCGATGCGCTCGCTCTGGCGGTCCACTTCCAGAACCAGCACAAGGCCCACCGCGACCTGCTGAACGACACGATCAAGAAGTTCGGCGGCGTGGCTAACCAGCCGCTCGCCAAGTACGAATTCGCCGACGCCGCCAAGATCAAGACCGCCGAGGACGTGCTCGTCTTCGCGCTCGGCCTCGAAGCCGGCGCGACCTCCGCCTACCTGAGCACGCTCACGAAGTTCGCCACAAAGGAACTGATTCCCGTGGTCGGCGGCATCGCCTGCGACGAAGCGCAGCACGCGGCGGCGCTTCGCATGGCGCTCAAGCAGCAGCCCGCGCCCGACGCCATCGTCAAGTAACGGTCTCCGGTCAGCGACATGTATATAAAGGATCGCGCGCGCGTACGATGAGCGCCTCTTCAAAGTTGCGGAAATCGGACCTGTTCAGCCCGGTCGTCGCCCTGTCCTTGAGGGCAGGGCTCTACAAAAAGCAAGCCTCGTGAACGAGGCTCAAATTTGGTTCCTCAATTCCTGAGCCCCGTTCACGGGGCTTTAAAGGGAAATCGTCCTGTCCTTGAGGGCAGGGCGACGACCGGGCTGAACAGGTACCGAAAATCGGACCCGCGCGCCCCGAGCCGTGACGCTGACCGACGGTAACGCTTTCAAAACCTTGACCGACTTTCGCAAAGTATCCCCAAACCGTTGATTTCGCTGGGGTTTTCGGGATATTTGCCCAC
>JAAFHI010000001.1 GCA_013298335.1 Actinomycetota bacterium | reverse complement strand
TACCCGTCATGTTGGAAGTACAACCACCCGTGGTCACCGTCGCGACAACCGTGTACGTACCTGCGGTGGTTTGATTTCCGAACGAAATCGCCGAGCCGGTCCCGGCCACCGGGCTACCTGCCGGCGACGCGCCGATGAAAAGTTGGTAGTTGACGCCGGTCTGTGAACCCGAAAGTCCAACCGCAACGCCCGCCCCGCCGGAGCAGAACGAGCCGCCGCCCGTCACGGTGAACGCCGTCGGCGTCGGATTGATGTTGACGGTCGCGCTCCCGGTCATGTTTGAAGTACAACTGGTCGTGCCGTTCGTCGCGGTGACCGTGTAGGTCCCCGCCGTCGTCTGATTTCCGAACGACAGCGCCGAACCGGTCCCGGCCACCGGGCTGCCGACCGGCGACGCGCCACGGAACAGTTGATAGTTGACGCCGGTTTGCGAACCCGAAAGCCCGACTGCGACACCCGTGCCACCGGAGCAGAATGATCCACCGCCGGTCACGCTGAACGCCGTCGGAAGCGGATTGACCGTCACGGTCGCGCTACCGGTCATGTTGGCCGTGCAGATGGTCGTTCCGAACGTACCGACCACGGTATAGGTCCCCGCCGTCGTCTGATTTCCGAACGAAATCGCCACTCCCGTTCCCGCCACCGGGCTGCCCACCGGCGACGCGCCCCGGAAAAGCTGGTAGTTGACGCCGACCTCCGAGTCGCTCAACCCGACCGCGACGCCGGTTCCGCCCGAGCAGAAACCTCCGCCGCCGGTCACGCTGAAAGCCGTGATGGTCGGGCAGGCGTTCGTCAGCGAAAAATTCACGCCCGTCGTGACGCCGCGCGCCGAAGCGGCCACATTGTAGGGTCCGCCCGCCGTCGTGTTGGCCGTCACCGTCCCACTCGTGGCCGAGCCGGAGGCAATCGTCGCCGGGTTGCCCGCCACGGTCGCGCTCGCGCCGCTGCCTGGAGGCGTAAAGGTCACCTGTCCGCCGTTGACCGGCTCGCTGTTCGCGCTGGCGACCGTCACCGTCAGGGGAAGTCCGAAGGCCGCTCCCGGCGCGGTCGTCTGACTGTTGCCGGTTCCGCGCGTCATGGTGAAGCCGCGCGATTCAAACGAACCGATGTCGGTCGTCCCGACGCGCGCAATCCCGCGCTGGTCGGTGATCGGCGCGCCGGTGGCCGTTCCCGCATTGATCGCCGGGCTGCCCGGCAACAGGGCGCATGTCTGGGTCTGACCGCCGTTGCTTCCGAGCGCGGCGAGCAGCGGGTTGGTGTTCGGCAGGTCGCCGGTTCCGTTCAGCGGACCCGAACCGTCGGTGCAGATGTTGTTGCCGAGGGAACTCACCCCGCCTCCCGAAATCTGGGGTGACTGGCCGGAAAAAATCGTGTTCCGGATAGTGGTGCTGTTTTCACCGACCAGCCCCACCCCCTGGCCGAAGACCTGGGCGCTCGTGTTGCCGGAAAAGGTACAGTTCGTGATCGTCAGTGCCGTCGCATTGACAAAATGGTAGACGGTACCCGAGCCACTGTTGGAGCCAGTGATCTGGTTCCCCGAAAACGTGGAGTTGGTGATGGTCATCACCGCGCCCTGGGAGTTGATCGCGGCCCCCTGCGACGCGGTGGCGTTTCCGGTGAAGGTCACATTGCTGATCTGCACCGGATTCGACGAACCGATGAAAAAGCCGCCGCCGGCGAACGACGCCACGTTGTTCGCGATCATGCACTGACTGACAGTCAATGAACCACCAACGATAAACATGCACCCGGCAGAACCGGCCCCGTTTTGCATGCGCATTCCCGAAAAGCCGTACGACTGCGAGAACAGCGTATTTGGCGTCTCGAAAATTGAGTAATTGCCGCCCGACGAACGGTTGATGGTCAGACTGGTCGCCCCCGGACCGTTGATCGACACCGAAATGTTGTTGATCTGCGGCAGGACACTCAACAGGTTGATCGTGCCGGTCGCCGTAATGTTGATGACGTGGGGGTCGTTCGGGTCGGCGTTCGCGCTGGTCAGCGCCTGCCGGAGACTGCCCGTTCCGCTGTCATTGGTGTTGGTCACCGAAAAGTTGGTAAAGGGCACGATGACCACGGCGCGGACTTCCGTCCACTCGCCGTTTGCCTTGTTCTTCAGCCCCGACGAAGGCAGCGCGGAAACGCCGTCGTCGTCCGGCGCGAGCCAGCCGCTCGACATCCTTCCGTTGGTCCCGACGATTTCCGGATTGGAAACCTGCAACCGCGAGGCGGCCGGCGATCGGTACAGCTTCACCGCGTCGGTATCCACGCCCGGCGCGAGCCGCCAGACCACCGTGAAGTCGTCGTATTTTTCGCCGTCCATCCGTGCGAAGACACCCGGCGCAATCTCGGCTTCCTCGACCGGCACGCCGGTGGCCGTCTGAATCGCCCACGCGACCGGGTTCACCGCCTCGTGCTGGCGGCGGATCCGTTCAAGCAGTTCGGGCGTTTCGTTTTCGGGCTTGAGATAAACCGGGGTCGGCTCCTCGGCCACGACCGCCGGAGGCGTACGATGCGCTGCCGGCGACCGGCCCGACCGGCTGTCGGCTTTCGGAGCAACGCCGGTGAGCGTCATGAAGAAGATGATCGAAATGGCGACTGAAAGAATGATTCGAAAAGGGGCGGATGGTATTTTCATGGTCTTCCTCTTGGGCAGGACGGTTCAAAAGACGGACGGGGGGCGTTCCGGCGGGCGGACACACCGCTCCCCGGCACGCGGAACTTCTTTTTTCCCCGTGAAACAGACTTCTCAGGATGGTTCGTTTTCAGTTGGCGCTTCCGCCGGAGGTGGTCCGGTGGGCGTTTCCAACTGGCGGCTTTCCGGGGCGACCGGTCCATGAAGCTCCGACCCGCACAACGGACAGCGGCCAGCCGGATACTGGTCGGCGGGCTGGACCACCACGACTTCGCGGGTGGTCACGACCGTTCGGGTACGACGGATTCGGGACACGGATTCTTTCCTCGGAACGCGATTTTTTGCTAGAAAGCCACGTTTCCCGAAACGCATCAGGACGCAGCCCGGATACCGGAAAAACGCGGCTTTCAAACTGGACGCGACCTTAGAGAAACCGTCCTTTTCCTGTCCCCATTTCGGCCTCAAATTTTCATCATTTTTTTATCACCGTATCTAAATGCAATTATTGCAACCAGATAGCGAAATCTATGAATTCCGGGGATTTCGTCTGGAAACCGCCGAACGGAGGCTTTCCAGGGACGGGAAAGTCCTGCCGCTGACCCCGAAGGCGTTTGATCTGCTCGTTATTCTGGTCCGGAACGACGGGCGGCTGTTGAGCAAGCACGAGCTGATGGAACTCGTCTGGCCGAATCAGGCGGTCGAGGAAGGGAATCTTGTCAATAATATTTACACCCTCCGGAAGACGCTGGATGGGTCGGCCTCCGCCGAGGAATCGGTCATCGAGACCGTTCCCCGGCACGGCTACCGGTTCCGCGGCAACGTCGCCGTCATCGCCCCGCCGGTCGCGCCGTCGTCTCCGCTCATCTTCCAGCGGGTGACCGTCACCGAAATTCAAACCGAGGAGATCGAAACCGACCTGCCGTCCACGGCGGAGGTTGAGGAAATCTCCTCCCGTCGGCTCCTGCCCGCCGGTCGCCCCGAGGTATCGGGACGGCGGTGGAAAATGCTCACGGGCGGAGCGGTCGCGCTCGCGGCGCTGCTCGGCGGCGCCGGATGGTGGATGAAAAAAGACCGTTTGCCGGAAGGCCCGCCGCCGAAGGTCCGCCCGCTGACGGGGTTGCGCGATCAGGAACGCGACCCGGCGTTCAGTCCCGACGGCGGGCGGCTCGCCTACGCCGCGAAACCGCCCAATCAGGACAACCTCGACATTTTCATTACCGCTCCCGGCGAACTTTCGCCGCGCCGGGTAACCCAGACACCCGCCAACGAAATCAACCCGGCCTGGTCGCCCGACGCGAAACGGATCGCCTTCCAGCGGCAGCGCACCGGGTCCGACGGCCAGGCGCTGTACGACATCATCATCCGGTCACTCGACGACGGCGCGGAGAAACTCGTCGCCACCGCCGGAGAGGCTGGATTTGACTGGTCGCCGGACGGCAAGCTCTTTGTTTTGAATAATAAGCTCGATCCGGACCATCCCCTGCGGCTGCATCTCATCGAGGCCGAAACCGGCGTTCGCCGCGAACTGCAAACCGATTCGACGATTGTGGGCATCGACCTTCACCCGAAATTTTCGCCCGACGGCAAAACCGTGGCGTTCTGCCGCGGCGCGATGAACCCCGGCGACATCTTCACGGTTCCCGTCAACGGCGGGCCGATGCGCCGGGTGACGACCGAAAACGCGCGGGTCGAACGGCTGGCGTGGCTGCCGAACGGAAAGGAACTCATCTATTCGTCGGATCAGTCGGGGGTGTTCAGCCTGTGGCGCGTACCGGCCACCGGAGGTCCCTCCACCCTGATCGGCGGCGCGACCGGCGCCCCGGTGGCACTGGCCGTCGCCCCAAAAGGAGACCGGCTCGCCTACCAGATGGTGGATTCCGATCTCAACATCTGGAAACTGGCCGCCGGTTCGGACCGCCCGGAACTGTTCGTCGGGACCACCCAGAGCGACGACAGCCCGCAGTTCTCCCCGGACGGTCGCCGCGTCGCCTTTTCCTCAAACCGTTCGGGGAGCAGCCAGATCTGGACCTGCACCGCCGACGGAAGCGATCAAAAGCCGCTCACCGCCTTCGTCGGTCACTTCGTCACCGGCAGCCCCCGCTGGTCGCCGGACGGAAAATGGATTGCGTTCGACTCGAACTACGGCGATTTCACCGATGTCTTCATCATCTCCGCCGATGGCGGCGAACCGAAAAAAATGACCGACGGGATTTCGATCAACAGCCTGCCGGCGTGGTCTGCCGACGGCAAATGGATCTATTTCTGCTCCCGACGGTCAGGCACCCGGCAATTGTGGAAAGTTCCGGTGGACGGCGGCGCGCCGCTCCAGATCACCCGCGACGGGGGCTGGGAAAGCTGGGCGACCGCGACGCAGGTTTTTTTCACCAAACGGCGGCGCGCCGGGGGCATCTGGACCGTGCCGCTCGACGGCGGGCCGGAAACGGTCGTGCCGGAACTCGCCGAAGTGCCCGGACACCGCTACTGGATGGCGACGGGTCGGGGCATCTGGTTCACCACCTCGCCTGAAGGGGGCCAGTCGGAGTTGAAGTTCTTCGATTTCGCGTCGCGCGCCGTCACGACCGCGCGGAAACTCCCCGCCCTCTCGCCGTTTCCGAATCCGGCGGGTCTCGCCGTTTCACCCGACGAAAAAACGGTCCTGTTCATTCAGGACGACCAATCCCGGAGCGCCATCATGCTGATGGACAATTTCCGCTAGCCATGGCTCTCCCGGCGCGGCCCGCACGGCGGCGTTTCGTTCCCCATAGCCTCGCCAAAGCGCTCCGGCTATGGGCTATCGTCTTCAAATCCATTTCGAAATTCCCGATTGGGGATCCCGTTCGTTCCCCATAGCCTCGCCAAAGCGCTCCGGCTATGGGCTATCCTCTTCAAATCCATTTCGTTCAATACCGATTCCTGCCACTGACCACTGACTACTGACCACTGACCACTGACTACTGACCACTGACCACTGACTACTGACTACTGCTCCTGGCCTCTTCCGACCGAATTTTCTGCGAGTCTGATTGAAGGAAAATTCCCGAAACGCGCGGTTTTTCATCGAAATGCCCGTAAAACGTACCTCCCGTCTCCTTTTCTGCCTTTTATGTCTGTCCGTGAGCGTCGTTTTGCCGCCGGTTGCCCTCGGCCAGACCGCGCCGAAAACGCCCCTGAATCCGGTTATCGAGAAAAATAGAAAGTTTATCGCCGCCGCGCTCGCGCAGGCCGCGGCGAAGGGTACCAGCGGCACGCGGCTCGTCGTCCAGCAGGGACACACCAGCCGGGGCGTCTCGGCGGTCGCGATCTCGCCCGACGGATCGCTGATCCTGAGCGGCGGGAATGACATGACCACCGTGCTGTGGGACGCCGCGACGGGGCGCGAACTCCGCCGGTTCGCCGGACACAAGGCCACGCTCGACGGCATCGAGACGGTGGCCTTCACGCCCGACGGCAAACGCTGCCTGACGGCGGCGGGCAGCACCATTATTTCGTGGGACCTCGTGACCGGCGCGCAACTCCGGACCATCGCCTGCCGCCTGCCGGTTTCGGGGTTTCCGCCCCAGATCAACCAATTTCTGTTCAGTCGGGACGGGAAACGGGTTTTTGTCTGTACCAATATCGAGTACGAATCGCCGGAACAGGTCACCGCCCTCGTTTTCGACGTTGAAACCGGCGCGGAACTCAAACGGTTCGTCACGACCGGCAAGGGGACCGCCACCGCCACCGCCATCGGTCTTTCCCCGGATGAAAAAACCCTGACGAGCGCCGGACTCGGCGAAATCCGCCAATGGGACGTCGAAACCGGCAAGGAACTGGTCAAAATCGGAGATCGGGGGGCGAGGCCGCTGCCGCAGCCGACGGCCACCACGCCGGACGGCACAAAAATCGTCCGCACCAACGCCGGGAAAAACGCCTCCCTGTTCACCATCGCCACCCGCCGGGCGATTCCCCTCCTCGGCCACACGGCCAAAATTCTGGCGGTCGCGATCTCCCCCGACGGACGCTTCGCCGCCTCGGGCGGAGAGGACCGGACGGTGCTTCTCTGGGACGCCAACACCGGGCGGTTGTTGAAGAAATTGACCGGACACACCGGCCATGTGAAATCGCTGGCCTTTTCAGCCGACGGGAAAACGCTCCTTTCGGGCGGAGGTCTTGGCACCGAAATCTACGTCGAAGACGGCGAACGGAAGGTGCGGGCGCGCTACGACCGGTCGGTTCTGTCGTGGAACGTCGCCACCGGCGAACTGCTTTCCCGAATGGAAAGCGCCGCCAAGCCGGTCACGGCGGCCCGGTTTTCGAAAGACGGACGGAAAATCGTCATCGGACGTGAGGACGGTATGGTCGAGATTCTCGGCGCGGCGGAAAGTCGCGAATCCCTGAGCGGCTGGCTCCCCGACGGGAGCGAGGACGTCAAATCGGTCCGGTTTTCGCCCGATGCCTCAAAGGTGGTCTTCACCGCCGCCAAACACGCGGTCATCCTCGACGCCGAAACGTTCGCCCCGCTCAAGAATTTCGTCGGACCGCGCGTCTACACCGACGCGGTGTTTTCTTCCGACGGGAACACCCTTTTTACGTCGAATGTCGGGGAAAAAGTGGCGGTCTGGAATGTTACCGGGGACTCACCGCGCGCGTTTTACGTCGCGGAGGAACTTGGCCCCAACCTCGGACGCGGACTTGACGACGCGGAAACCGCCACCGTTGAGGATAGTTTCAAGTCCGCGCTCGAAGCGGCAGCCAGCATCGGCCAGATCCTCGGCACCAGTCAGGAAATCAACGGGCTGGCTGTTTCCCCCGACGGGAAGTACCTCGCGGGCGTCAGAAATACCGACAAAGCGGTGGTTTTGTGGGAAGCGGCGACCGGAAAGGTGGTGCGCCGGTTCGACGGACACTCCTTCATCGCCGTTTCCGTCGCCTTTTCGCCCGACGGGACCCGGCTGGTGAGTACGAGTCGGGACCGCAGCGCCATCGTCTGGAACCTTGCGACCGGAAAGCGGATCGCCCGGATGATCGGCCACGCGACCTCCGTCGGGACCGCGATTTTTTCGCCCGACGGGAAATCGGTCATCACGGGGAGTACGGACGGCCTCGCGATTCAGTGGAACGCGGCGACCGGCGAGGCGACGCGCTGCTTTATCGGTCACGCCGGAGCGGTCACCGCGCTTGATTTCACCCCGGACGGCACATTTCTGCTCACCGGCGGCGCGGACGGCACCCTTCGGCTGTGGAATTTCACGACCGGCGAGGAAAGCTGCAAGCTGATGACCTTCCCCAACCGCGACTGGGTCGCGATTTCTCCCGACGGACGCTTCGACACCAACAACCTCGAAACCATCCGGGGCGTTCACTGGCTTTCGGCGGAAGCCCCGTTCAGCCCGCTGCCGGTCGAGGTTTTCCTGCGGGATTACTTCGAACCGCGCCTGTTCACGCGCATTCTCAACGGCGAAAAATTTGCCCCGATTCGCCCGGTGGCGAACCTCGACCGGAAACAGCCCAGTGTGGCGATTGAAAAAGCCGTTCCGACCGCCGCCGATTCGCGCGTTTTCGACGTCACCGTGACGGCATCCGCCGCACCGGGCGGAACCGCAACGGATTTGCGCCTGTTCCGGGACGGTCAGCTTGTGGGCTACGCCGACGGCCCGCTCGCGCCCGCCGCGGACGGAAAATTCCGCCGCACCTTTACCGTGCGCCTGCCGAAAAACGCGGACTACCGGGAAGTCGAGTTCACCGCCCACTGTTTCAACCGCGACCGGGTGAAATCCCGCACCGCCACGCTCAAACAGACGCTCGCGCCCGGCGCGGCGGGGGTGAAGGGCCGGGCCTATGTGGTGACGTTTGGCGTGAACCTCTACCAGAGCCCGGCGGTACGGACGTTGAACTTCGCCGTCAACGACACCCTCGAATTTCAGCGGGTGGTCGGCGAACGGCTGGCGAAAAACGACCGCATCGGCGAGGTTGTGGCTGTATCGCTCGTCGCCGACACCGATGCCCCGCCGACCGCCACCAAGGGCAACCTTCTGGCGGTATTGGATGTACTGGCCGGGAAGCCCGTTCCGGCGGATCGCGTGAAGGCGATTCCCGGCGCGGACCGGATTCGGGCCGTGACGCCCGACGATGTGGTGATCATGGCGTTCGCGGGCCACGGCTACGCCGGGGAAAACGGCGTCTTCAGCGTGATTCCGTTCGATACCGGCAAAAAGGCGAAACTCTCCGAAGTTCTTGCCGCCAGCATTTCGGGTGACGAACTCGCCGCCCGGATGCGCGACATCGACGCGGGCGAGTTCATCGCCGTCATCGACGCCTGCCAGTCGGCGGCCATCGTCGGCGGCGGGTTCAAACCGGGACCGATGGGCAATCGCGGCCTTGGCCAGCTTGCCTACGACAAGGGCATCCGGCTGCTCGTCGCGACCCAGTCCGACAACGTCGCGCTCGAAAACAAGAAGTTGAAACAGGGGTTGCTGTCGTTTGCGCTGATTCAGGACGGGCTGGAAGCCGGCAAAGCCGATTTCAGGGCGCGGGACGGCGCGATTTACCTCGACGAATGGTTGAAATACGGCGTGGATCGCGTGCCGGGGCTGTTCGCCGAAATCAAAAAAGGCGACGGACGGATTCTCGTCCAGGACGCCCCCGGCGCGGCGCCACAATCCCTGAAAATTCAACAACCGGCGCTGTTCGATTTCACCCGCCGCCGGAAACCGTTCAAGTTCTGAAAAAGAAATTCGCCAACCGGGGAGATGAAGGTAACATTCCGGCATCACCCACGATTGAAAACCTCCTCTTCGCGGAACGCCCCTCGCGCCCGCCGGAGAAACCGCCATGCCAGCCGTTGCCCGCAACCGGTTCAAAACCGTCGTCCTGCTTCTGGCGGGAATGCTCGCGGCGGGGAGCGGCTGGCCCGGCGCGGCACGGACCAGCGCCCCTGACCCGGTGGTCGTTTCCCGAACCCAGGAGTCAGGTGAGCCGTCGCCGGTTTCCGAGCCCGTGGTTCAGTACAACCAGGACAAATTCCGCCAGGTCATCAGCCGAAATGAATCGCGGGGAACCCGGAATCCCGTGCGGGCCATGGTTCAACTCGGCCATGTCGCCCCGATCACGTCGGTTGCCTGGTCGCCCGACGGAACGTACGTCGTCACGTCGGGCGGCGACAATACGGCGCTCGTCTGGGAAACGGCCACCGGAAAACTGACGACCCGGCTCATTGGCCATTTGAAATGGATACTGGCGGCGGTCTGGTCGCCCGACGGAACGCGCATCGCCACGGCGAGCGGCGACAAAAGCGTCCGGGTCTGGGACGCCGTGACCGGAAAGGAACTGGTCCGGCTTGATGGTCATACCAACTACGTGAATTCCTGCGCCTGGTCGCCGGATGGAAGCCGAATCGTCTCCGCCGGATACGACGGTTCCGCAATCGTCTGGGAAGCCGCCACCGGTCGCGAAATGAACCGGATCACGATTCCCTCCAGTCCGGTTTCAACCGCCCGCTGGTCGCCCGACGGGAACCGGATTGTCGCCGTCACCTGGCAAAACGAGGCGCTGGTGTGGACGCCGGGTGACCACGCCCCGATCAGGCTGACCGGCCATGCGGGACGCCTCTGGTCGGCGGAGTGGTCGCCCGACGGACGGTCCATCCTGACCACCTCCGACGACGGCACGGTTCGCGTCTGGGAAGCGGCCACCGCTCACGAAATCCGGCGGTTTTCCTTCGAACCCGGAAAAACGACCGCCGATTGGTCACCCGACGGTCGAAAAATCGTCGCCGGAGGCAAAAGCAGCCCGGTTCGGATTTTCGAAACCGAAACGGGAAAGGTCATCGCGGAAACCGTCATCTGTTCGGCGCGGGCGATCCGCTGTTCGCCGGACGGAACCCGGATCGCGCTGCTGGTTACGGAAAACCTCGACGCTCTCATTCTCGACGCCACCGGAAGGCAAACCGCCCGGCTCGACTGCACACCGCGAACCGACGCCCTTCCCGCCTGGTCACCCGCCGGAGATCGGGTCGCCGTCGCCTCCGATCCGCAAAAAACCGGCCTTTTCGACGCGAACGGAAAGAACCCGCGCTGGCTGGAAGGCCGGTCGGGTCGGGTCACCCGCGTTGCCTGGTCGCCGACCGCGCCAAAATTTCTCGTGGTGACCGACGACAGCCCGGTCGCCGTCTGGTCACCCGAAACCGGAAAGGGGCCGCTCCAGCTCACCGGACATGCCGGATTGGTGTTCGACGCCCAGTGGTCGCCCGATGGAACGCGGATCGCCACCGTCGGAATGGACCGTACGGCTCGCGTGTGGGACGCCGCTTCGGGTCAGGAACTCTGGAAGTTCGAGGGCCACGCCAAAACCGCCGTTTTCGCCCGCTGGTCGCCCGACGGGACACGGCTTTTGACGGTCGGACAGGAAGCGACGGTTTTTCTTCATCGTCCCGAAACCGGCGCGCCGACGGTCAAACTGACCGCCGGGAAGAAACCGTTTTCAAACGCCGAGTGGTCGCCCGACGGGAAATCGGTGCTGACCGGTGGGCGGGACGGAACCGTGCGTTGGTGGAATCCCGATTCCGGCAAGGAAACCCGGCGGCTCGTCGTTTCCGCGGATACATTTGTCCGGGTTTCCTGGTCGCCGGTCGGAAACCGGTTTCTGACCGAAGGCGGTGACGGGACGGTTCGCATCTGGAACGCGGGAACCGCCACCGAAACGGCCCATTTCGGTGACTTGAACCAACCGGTCACCTTTTCGGCGTGGTCGCCGGATGGGAAATCGGTCGTCACCGGCAGCCAGTTTCCGTTCGACCGCGATAAAACCGCGCACATCTGGAGCGCCGACAGTGGACACGAGGTCATGCGACTCGTGGGACACGCGCTGTTCATCGAATCCGCCGAGTGGTCACCCGATTCGGCCCATCTGCTGACCGTCGGGAACGATGGAGTGGCGGCGTGGTGGGACGTGGCAACCGGTCTGGCGCGAACGCTTTTCGTCGGCCATTTCGGCGTCGTCACCGGGGCCTCGCGCTCCGGCGACGGAAAGTTCGTCCTGACCGGCGGGCATGACGGAACGGCGCGCCTCTGGTCGGCGGCCACCGGACGGGAAACGTGCCAACTGGTTTCTTTCGAAAACGGGGAAGAATGGGCAGTGATCGACCGGCAGGGCCGCTTCGACGTGAGCGATCCGGGCGATATCACCGGCCTGCACTGGGTCATCGAAGAAAACGGACGCGCGACGCCCTACGGCATCGAGCTTTTCTTCCGGCAGTACTATGAACCGGGGCTGCTCCGCCGGATTTTCGCCGGAGAAAACTTCCCGCCGATTCCCTCCATCGCCCGCCTCAACCGCGCGCAACCCGTTGTTTCAATTGGTGAAACGGATGTTTCCCCGGTGGTTGAAAACGGCCAGCCGACCGGTTTTGCGGACGTGACGGTCACGGTTGCCCCGCCCGCCGGACTGAACAACGCGCCTTCGGGCCGGGCTTTTGATCTGAAACTGTTTCGGGACGGCCAACTGGTCGGCTTTTCGCCGGGCGAGCAGCCCTATTCCGCCGCCGCCGGGTTTCAAAAAACCTTTCGGGTTCAACTTCCCCGGCGGGATGACCACAAAGCGGTCGAATTTTCTGCGTATTGTTTCAACGGTGATCTGGTCCGCTCGACGAAAGCCGTCCGGAAAGTCGCCCAGCCCGAACTGGAAACGCGGAAAGGAACGGCCTACGTCGTGACTTTCGGAGTCAACCGGTCGCGAAACCCAAAAATAGCGCCGCTCCGGTTTGCCGTCGCCGACGCGCTCGCCTTTCAACGGACGCTTGGTGACCGGCTCGAAAAAAGCGGGGCCTTTTCGAAAGTCGTCCGGATTTCGCTGACTTCCGAAATTGGCGAGAAACCGACGGCGACCGGGAAGAACTTGAAAACCGTGCTTATGCGGCTTTCCGGACAGCTGGCGATGGCGACGGATATCCCGGACGCCGCCAGACTGTCGCGGGCCACGCCGGAAGATGTCGTCATCCTCTGTTTCGCGGGCCACGGCTATCGCGGACGGGACGGCGAGTTTTATATCGTGCCGTTTGACACGGGCAGCACGGGCGGACTCGCGGAAATTTTGAAAAACAGCATTTCAAGCGCCGACCTGAGCCGGTGGCTGCGCGACGTGGACGCGGGCGACCTGACGATGATTCTCGATACCTGCCAGTCGGCGGGCGCGGTCGGCGAGGAGTTCAAACCCGGTCCGATGGGCAGCCGCGGACTCGGCCAGTTGAGTTTCGACAAGGGCATGCGGATTCTCGCGGCGACCCAGGCCGACAACGTCGCGATGGAATCGGGCGTCCTGAAACAGGGATTTCTCACTTTCGCCCTGATTGCCGAGGGTTTGAACGAGGGAAAAGCCGATTTTGCCCCGCCGGACGGCACGATTACGCTCGGCGAATGGCTCGAATACGGCGTGAAGCGGGTTCCGGAACTGCCCGCCGCCATCGCCGACGGCCGGGTCAAGGCGAGAATTCTCACGCAGGAAGGCCGGAAGCTCCCGAAACAGCAGGTTCCGGTGGTTTTTGATTTCGCGAAACGGCGGCGGGTGGTGGTCCTTCAGAATGCGGAAAAGAAATAAAACGCAAAGACACAAAGACGCAAAGGCACGAAGACGATGAGAAAATTCGGGATTGGAATTGTACTTTTGGCTTGGGGCGGGCTGTTCTGCCTGACCGTGCCGGCTCAGGAAGATGCGCGCGCGCTCTGGGACACCGCCTTTCAATCGAACCAGCAGCGCCCGAAGGCGGCGAAACCGGCGGCGAAACGACCGGCGCGGCGGCAGTACGCCAGAGTTCAAAGGGCAAAACCCGATGCGCCGGTGCGGACGGCGGTCAAACCGGCGGAGAAGTTCTCCGTTCCGGAGGGAATGGAAGCCCGCGAGATCGCGGTCACGATGTGGCGGTTGCGTCCGGCGCGGAAAACCGACCCGAAAGACACCCGGATTCTCGTCCAGGATGCCGCGACGAACGCCGCTTCCGCCGAGTGGACGCCCGAGCGGATCGCCGCTGGCGCGCCGCTGGCCGAGGGCGAGCGGGTCCGGATGAGCGTGATGACGCCGAAAACCGGTTTTTTGTATGTGTTTGACCGGGAAAAGTACGCTGACGGAACCTTCAGCGAGCCCTACCTGATCTTTCCGACCACGCGCACCAACGGCGGCGACAACCGCATCACCGCCGGTACGCCGGTTGAAATCCCGGCCTTCGGTGACAATCCGAACTACTTCAGCATCCGGGAACTGCCGAACCAGTCGGGGAAAGTCCTGGTCGGCGAGGAATTGAGCATTCTGGTGACCGACCAGCCGCTCGACGGGGTGACGGTCGGAGCGAGCGCCCAGAAAGTGGACGAGTCCCGGTTCGCCGAAATCAGGAAGTTTGAAACCGGGGTCGATCAGTTCGAACTGGTCAACGGCAAGAACCTGCCGTACCAGAGCGCCGAAAAACTGGCCGCGACCGGCGGCGCGCGGATGCTCACGCAGGACGACCCGCTTCCGCAGTCGATTTTTCGCGCCGTCACCGCCAGGGGAACACCGCTGCTTGTTTCCGTTCCGCTTTTCATCGGCTCCAAAACACAAAAATAAGTTCTGAATCCGTGTAATCCGTGTAATCCGTGGCAAAAAAAGGATTTCTCATCGATGTCCCAAACTGATCCGAACGCCGAAACCATTACCGATCAGCAGACTCAGGCAATGACCTCTCCGGCGGGAACGCGGGCGCATTCGCCGAACCGGACCTCGATTCAGGGGATGTCGCTGGGGCCGGGGGATGTGTTGCGCGACCGCTACGAAATCGACCGCGAGCTTGGGCGGGGCGGCATCGGCGTGGTGCTGCTGGCGCGGGACCGCGCGGCGTTCGGGCGACCGGTCGTGGTCAAGCTCCTGCTCGAACGCTCGGAGGGGAATGATTACCTCTGGACGAAATTTCTTCAGGAAGGCGAGGCGCTCGCGAAAATCGACCATCCGAGCGTGGTCAAAATCCTCGAAACCGGCACGCTCGACGGCGGACGCCCGTTTCTGGTGATGGAATTCGTCGAAGGCGGGAGTTTGCGGACGGTCATGCGCCCGTCGGGGATGGATATGGCCCAGACGGCGGACATCATCCGGCAGGTGTGCGGCGGATTGCAGGCGGCGCATGCGAAGGGGATCATCCATCGCGACCTCAAACCGGACAACATCATGCTTCAGGCGCTCGACGGCGGCGAACGCCACGCCAAGCTGATTGATTTCGGGGTCGCGAAACAGGCCGATTCGAACGTCGCGAAGGAAACCACGGCGGCGCTGACGGTCGGGACGCTCAGTTACATGGCGTCGGAGCAGATTGAAGGCCGGGCGACGGCGGCGAGCGACGTGTTCGCGATGGGGGTCATCGCCTATGAAATGCTGTCGGGAAAGCGTCCGTTTGAAGTTGAGGCCGACAACGCGCTGGTTGCCATCAACCTGATTGCCCGCAAGCAGATGAACGGCGAGTTCATCCCGCTGGAACGGCTCCGTCCGGACGTGCCGGAAGCGGCGGCGGCGGTGATTTCGGCGGCGCTGGCCTATGAACCGGGAAGGCGTCCGGCGACGGCGCGGGACTTCGGCGACCGACTGGCGGCGGCGCTGCTGGCCAAAAACCGGGCCGCCGAAGCGGCGACGGTGGCCGCGACCGCGCCCGAATTCCCCGCCGCCCCGCCTGTTTCCCTTCCCGCGCCGGAATCCCCGAAACCGAAGTCTTCATTTCCGCCGATGGTCGCGGGCGGCGTGGCGGTGGTGGTCCTGCTGGGCGGCGGGCTCTCCTATATATATAAGGATGCGATTTTCGGATCGAAGCCGAAGCCGACCGTCGAAAAGCCGGTCGCGCCGGTGAAAACCGCCGTCGCGGGTTTCTGGCTGACGGTCCAGAACATGCGTGACGACAAACCGGAAGGAGAGGCGTTCGTCGTTTTTACTTCGGCGGTGCTGCGCAACGGTTCGAGGGTCAGGTTGAACATCGCGCCCCGGCGGGACGGCCATTTGTACCTCGTGAGTCAGGGGGCCGAACCCCGCCCGGACGGCCTGCCCCTGTTCGTGAACCTTTTTCCGTCTCCCGCGATTGCCGGTGGCGAATCGAAGGTCGCCGAGGGCCGGACCGTCCAGATGCCCGACCGGGCCGAAAACTGGTTCGTGCTGGACAGACAGCAGGGCACGGAAGTGGTCTGGCTGGTCTGGTCGCCGGAGCCGCTGGCCGATTTCGAGGCGCTGAAAAAATTCTCGAACGACGCCGACAAGGGCGCGGTGTCGGACCCGGCGGTCATCCGGTCGCTTCAGGAGCGGCTGAACGGGCTTCCGAAAGCCGGTACGTCGGAGGACGAAGCCGGAAAACGGATGGTGCTGGAAGGTTCCGGGGCTTTTGCCTACCGAATCAGACTCGAACACCGCTGACGGACCGGTTCACGCTCCAGGGGATGGTCGGCAGTTTTCCGCCGTGCTAGCCTCACCGCGCATCCGACCCGATGCGGCGGCGTTTTCCAGTCTCCGCTCGGAGCGATTCCAGCACCCAAAATCTTCAAGCCTCCGCGTCGCTCACCTGCTCTGGCGGTCACGACATGTTTCAGTACCACGGCCACGACCAGCTCGATGTCCTCAGCCGGAATCCGCGCGCGCTCGTCATCCGGGCGCGCCGCCAAAGTGACGGTCGCGCCGTCATTCTCAAGACCACCGAGGACGAATGCCCCGAACCGGCGGTTTTCGCGCGGTTTCAGCGGGAATTCGAAATCCTGCGCCTGCTCGACGGACGCGGCGCGGCGCGCGTGCTGGAGTTCAACCGGGTCGGATTCCGCCCGGTCCTGGTCATCGAGGATATCGGCGGCACGTCGGTCGATCTGCTGTATCCCGCCGGTTTTCCGACCGTCGAAGCCGCCCTTGACCTGGCCATCGGGACGCTCGACTGCCTCGCCGACATTCACCGCGCCGAGATCATCCACAAGGACGTCAATCCCTCGAATCTCATCCTCGGCGAAAACGGACGGTTGGTCTTCATCGACTTCGGCATCTCGACGCGGGTGTCGCGCGAACAGCCCTCTTTCGCCGGGCCGGGCGGCATCGAGGGAACGCTGCGCTACGTTTCACCCGAACAGACGGGTCGCCTGAACCGGCGCATCGACCGCCGGACCGACTTCTATTCCTTCGGGGCGATGCTCTTCGAATGGCTGACCGGGCGACCGCCCTTCGACGTCGAGGACCCGCTCGACCTCGTGTACGCCCACCTCGCCCTCGCGCCCCCTGACGCGCGCGAACTGAATCCGGCGGTGCCGCCGATGGTCGCGGCGATTCTCGCGCGGCTGCTCGCCAAAAACGCCGATGAACGCTATCAGTCGGCGGAAGGCATCCGGGCCGATCTGGTCGAAGCCCGACACCGGTTGCGTGCGCGCGACGCAACCGGGTTTTCCATCGGACGCCACGACGCGACCGCGCAGGTGGGCGTCCCGCGCCGCCTGCATGGCCGGGAGAATGAAAAAAACGCTCTGTTCGCCGCCTTCGAGCGCGCCAGTCGGGGCGCCCGCGAGATCGTGACCGTGGCCGGGTATTCCGGCATCGGCAAAACCGCGCTGGTGCAGGAACTTTTCCCGCCCGTCACCCGGCAGCACGGGTTCTTCGCGGCAGGAAAATTCGAACAGTTCCAGCGCAATGTGCCCTACTCCGCCCTTTCCCAGGCGTTTCGCGGGCTGGTCCGAACCCTGCTGACCGAAAACGAGAACGAACTCGCCCAGTGGCGCGCCAGAATCGGGGCGGCGCTCGGCGACAACCTCGGCGTGGCGGCGACGGTCGTCCCGGAACTCGCGCTGATCGTCGGCACGCCGCCGCCGGTGACCGACCTGCATTCGGTCGAGGCGGGGCGGCGGCTTCAGCACGTCTTCCGCCGGTTCACCGCCTGTTTCGCCGCCCCGGAACACCCGCTGGTCGTGTTCCTCGACGACCTCCAGTGGGCCGATGCCGGGTCGCTGGCCCTCATTTCAGATCTGCTGGCCGACGAATCCACCGGTCACACGCTGTTCGTCTTCGCCTATCGGGAAAACGAAACGCCGACCGGACACCAGTTTCAGGTCGCCGTCGAAGGCATCCGGCAGCGGGGAATTCCCGTGACGACGCTGTCGCTCGCGCCGCTCGACCGGGGTGCGACGCGGGCCTTCGTCGCCGACGTGCTCGGCGAGGACCAGTCGGTCTTCGCCGAGATCCTCCACGTCAAAACCGACGGCAACCCCTTCTTTGTCAGTGAGTTGTTGAAAAAACTCCACGCCGACGGGCACCTCGCGCCCGCGCCCGCCGGAGGCTGGACCATTGATCTCGACGCGGTTCGGGCGACGAATCCTTCCGACAACGTCGTGGATCTGCTGACGGAATCCCTGCGCCGCCTGCCTGACGTGACCCGCGAAACGCTGACCGTGGCCGCCGCCATCGGGCAGCGGTTCGATACGGCCATGACCGGACGGCTTCTCGACCGCCCCGAGGCCGTGGTCCGGTCGGCGCTCGCCGAAGCCGCGACCGGTAATTTCGTGGTTGGTCAGGCCGGGGAAACAGTGTTTTCCTTCGTCCACGACCGGGTCCAGCAGGCGGCTTACGCGCTGATTCCCGAAGCCGAACGCCCGGGGCTCCACCGCCGCATCGGACGCCTTCTGCTTGACCGCTCCGGCACGCCCGATTTCGAGACGCTCGATCACCTCAATCTGGGGGCCACCGCCGACCGGGAGGAAAACGAGCAGCTCGCGCGGTTCAATCTCACCGTCGGAATCACTGCCCGGCAAGCGGCGGCCTTCGCGCCCGCCCTGAACTACTTCCGGACCGGGCTGGAGCGGCTGGCGAAAGCGTCCGACCGCCCCTGGACGACCCATTACGAACTGGCGCTCGGCCTCCACGTCGAAGCCGTCGAGGCGGCCTACTCCTGCGGCGAGGCGGAGACACTGGAACGGTTGACGGCAACTACTTTCGCCAATGCCCGAACCGTCATGGACGCCATTCGGGTCTGGGAAACGAAACTGCGCAACGAATTCGTGCAGTACCGTTTCCAGGAGGCGGTCGCCACCGGCCTGCACGCCCTTGAGCAACTGGGGCTCCCGCTGCCCGCCGCGCCGGGGCCGGAAACGGTACTGGAAGCCTTCACCGCCACCCGCGCCACGCTCCGGACCGTACTGGCGGAAAAGCCCGTGGCGGCGCTCGCCGATCTCCCGGAAATGACCGACCCGCGGGCACTTGCGACGTCGCGCCTCCTTCACCGGCTCGCCCTCGCGGCCTATTTCGGCGCGCCGGGGCTGCTCGGCCTGATCAACCTCACCCACCTCGGGCTGCTCCTGAAAAACGGGAACGATCATCTCGCTTCCAGTACCTACGCCGGATTCGGATTTCTGCTCATCGGACAATTCAGGGAAATCGGCCTCGCCTGCGAATTCGGCAATCTCGCCCTGCGGCTGGCGCAACGTCCGAATGCGCGGGGCACGCAGGCACGGACCATTTTTGTCGTCAACTGGACGCTCAGCATGTGGGAAAAGCCCCTCCGGAACATGCTGGACGCGTTTCTGGAAGGCTACCAACGGGGACTTGAAACGGGTGAATTCGAATTCGCCGCGCTCTCCCTCGTGGCCCTCCTTGAGTACAAAGTCGCCCTGGGGGTGCCACTCGGCGAGTTCCAGGAGGAAATGCGCGTCCATCAATCGGCCATGACGGCCATGCGTCAGGAACGCCAGGTCGTTTCCTGCGGGTGTTTTCGGCAGTTCGTGGCGAACCTGACCGGACTGGCCGAGACGCCCCACCGACTGGTCGGGCAATGGGCCGACATCACCACGCTGGAAGACGAGTTGCGGACCAGGGGCGATCTCCGGACGCTCGCCTCGGTCGGAGTCCTCCGGCTCTATCTGGGCACGCTGTTCGACCGGCCCGAGGAAGCCCTGGCCGGGGCGGAACTGGCCCGCGCCAACTATCACACCTTTCAATCGTCCTGCTTCTCCCCGCGCTTTCTCGCGCTCGAAAGCATCCGGTGGCTGGCGGTACCGCCCACCGACCCGGAAACCGCCGAAGCCATCCGGAATCGCCTCGCGGAAAACCGGACCCGGCTCGAACTGTGGGCCGCCCACGCCCCGATGAACTTCGCCCAGCTTCTCCATCTGGTCGAGGCGGAGCAGTTCCGGCGCGACAACCGGGTCGGCGAGGCGATTGACGCCTATGACCGGTCCATCGCGGTCGCCCGCGAAAACGGGTTCATCCACGACGAAGCCCTCGCCAACGAACTCGCCGCGCGGTTTTTCATGGAACTGGAAAAGCCGAAACTGGCCCTGCCCTACGCCCGCGAGGCCCGCCACGGGTACGTCCGGTGGGGCGCGGTCGCCAAGGTCGCGGACCTCGACCAGCGTTTCGCGGGACTGACCGGAAACTCCGACGGTCGGGGCACCGGGTCGCTTTCGACCGTCCGGTCAAACTCCGCGACCGGCGACGACTCGTCATCGAAGGCGCTCGACTATGCCGCCGTGATGCGGGCCGCCCAGAGCCTGTCGGGCGAAATCGTGACCGAAAACCTGCTCGCGACGGTGCTCCGGGTCGCGGTCGAGATCGCCGGAGCGCAGCGCGGGGCACTCGTCCTTCCCGACCAGCGCGGCGCCTGGCGCGTCGAAGCCGAGCGCGACGTCCTGACCGGGGTCACCCGCACGCTCCACGCCGAATCCCTCGCCGACACGGCGGCGCTTCCCCGGACCATCGCGAATTTCGTGATCCGGTCGGGTGAAGCCGTCCTGCTCGACGACGCGGCGGAATCGCGCCAGTTCGCCGCCGACCCGTACCTTCCGGCGGTCCGGCCACGGGCAATCTGGTGTCTGCCCGTCCAGCGGCAGGGGCGGACCACGGCGCTGCTCTACCTCGAACACCGCGCGATGCCGAACGTCTTCACGCCCGCCCGCCGGGAAGCCCTCGACATCATCGCCGCGCAGGCCGCCGTTTCGCTTGAAAACGCCCGGTTGTACGCCGA
Organism: Actinomycetota bacterium; assembly: GCA_013298335.1. Lineage (GTDB taxonomy): Bacteria > Acidobacteriota > Blastocatellia > Chloracidobacteriales > Chloracidobacteriaceae > JAAFHI01. The sequence continues at coordinate 2,158 of JAAFHI010000001.1, read as the reverse complement.
CCTCGAAGCGAAAGTCCGGGAACGCACCGAGGCGCTGTCGCAGGCGAATTCGGAACTCGCCGAAACCGTCACGAAACTGGAGGCGGCGCAGGCCGAGACCGTCCGCAAGAACGAGGAACTCGACCGCAAGATTTACGAACTCAACCACAAAAACCGCGAACTGCTCGTCGCGCACCAGCAGGCCGACCGGATTTTCTCGGCGCTGGCGCTGGCACTCCCCGGCACGGTGCTGGATGCCAGGTACCGGCTCGACGAGAAAATCGGCGAGGGCGGGTTCGGCATCGTGTTCCGGGCGACCCACCTTACGCTTGGGCGGCCCATCGCGGTAAAGGTCTTCAAGCCGCGCCCCGGCAACGACAACGCCGAGGCCATCGAGCGGTTCAAGCGCGAGGGCATCTCGATTTCCCGGCTGTCGCACCCGAACATCATCTCGGTGCTGGATTCGGGAATCTCGGCGCAGGGCATCGCCTATCTGGTGATGGAACTTTTGAAAGGAATTTCGCTCGCCGACGAACTGCGCGGCAACGGTCTGACCACGCTCCGGCACTGCCTCGACCGGATCGTTCCGGTCTGCCGCGCGCTGGCCGAGGCGCACCGGATGGGGATCATCCACCGCGACGTCAAACCGGACAACATCTTCCTCAACCAGTCGCCGGAGGGTGAAACCGTCAAGGTGGTGGATTTCGGCATCGCCAAGATGATGACCGACGACCCCGGCGAGGAACTGGAACGGCTGACGGCGACCGACTGCCTGATCGGCACGCCGATTTACATGCCGCCCGAACGATTTTCAGCCAAACCCTATGACGGACGGGCCGACGTCTACGGCGTCGGGGTCGTGCTGTATGAAATGCTCGCCGGACGTCCGCCCTTCGAAAAAAGCCTGAGCGGACTGGTCGGCCTGATGCTCGCCCACCTCAACGACCCGCCCCCGCCGCTGCGCGAGTTGAACCCGCTGGTGCCGCCGGCCATCGAGGAGATCATCGCCCGTACCCTTGAAAAAGCGCCGGAACGGCGTCCGTCGGCGAGCGAACTGGCCGATCTGCTCGCCGAAAGCTCAAAAACCATCCCGACCGAGGTCGCGGAGACCCCGTTTGATCGCCGCGCCCCGCGGGAGGCATTCATTTCGACCATCTATTCGGATTCCCGTCTTCCGTGAAACGAAAACGAAAAGTGACGGGTCCAACCGTTCAACCCCCTATGGCTGATCGGTGGCCGGTTGAGGGTCGTGGCGAACGGGCGTTTCCGGCTGATCGCGGGGGACGTCGACCAGTCCCTCCCGAAAAAGGGCGTACCCACTTTTCACGCACTTGATCTGGGCCGGGATTCCCCGGTCCAGAAACCACCGGCGCCATCGTTCGAGGGCGGCGTAGTCGGGTGAATCCTTCGATTTGACGAACACGCTGAAACGATTTTCTTCGATTGTCTTGAGCATCCGGTTTCTCCTTCACGACGTTCCCAGATGGAAACGCCAGATGTAGACATCGGAACTGACGCCCCTGGGGGAGGACGCCGATCCGGTTGGCGCGCGGCCCTGTAAACGGGCAGTGTCCGGCGACGCCCGGTCGGTTGTTTCAACGCGACCCGGCGCGGCGGGCACGGCTCAGCCGCCGCCAGATTTTTTGGGAGTTAACGGATGTGACGCGGGGGGCCGCGGGTTCCGATGACATTCGGGTCGGGACGCCGGGGAAGGAGTTCCCCCGGACCGGAATCGGCTTGCCCGGTCAGGAGAACGAGGAGTGCGCGGGTCGTGATGTCGTGCTCGACGTCCAACGGCGAGTTCGGCGTCAAATGGACGGTCCGCGGGATCGTTCCCTTGCCCCGGCGGGAAGTTGGTACGTGACACTCCATGCGGGCGCGACTCGTTGCTTGCCGCACGAAACCGCCCCGTCCGTTTCCGACCCATGAATTCAGGGGGTGGGCGGGTGACGCGGTGGCCACCACGATGTCGCTGGCCCGGTCGGAATTCGTATCCAGAACGGCCAGCCCGAGCGCCGGACCGCTTTCCCCTTCAAGGGTAATCCCGATCCCCGGACGGGTGGTCAGGCTGATTTCGACTTCATACGACCCGGACTGGTTCTGAATCGAGATTCGGTCGGCCCGGCGATCTCCGTCGAGGTCGGCTGACAGATTGACTTCCGGGGAGGGAGCGTCGATT
>JAAFHI010000826.1 GCA_013298335.1 Actinomycetota bacterium | reverse complement strand
CCACCACGTCGCGGTTGAAAGCGACGGTGGCGTGGAAATCAGGCAGTCCGGGAACGCCGTGGACTCGAAAACTTCAGTACTGGTCCTCGAAAAGGGGCGGGTGGGATTTCACGGAACGTGGGAGGCATTCTCCACCAGCGACCTTGCGGCGGTGATTCCGATGACCCATCCCGAGCGGCTTCCCCATCAAAAGAACGAATACGTACCCGCTCACTGGAAAAACCGCGAGCCATCCCCCGAAAACGAAAGCGCGGAACCGAAAGCCGATTCCGCGCCGTGAATCCCGAAATGACGGGAAATGGTTGTGTTACTTGAGTTTATCCATCGGGAAGTTCGGCCCGAGGGCATTCGGATCGCCACTGCACAGGGTTTTGACGATGTTTTCGTAAAGGTAATTCGACTCTCCGCGAACAACCTGATCGACGCGGTCCTCGTAGGTTTTGAACCCCTGATCGAAGTCCTTTTTGAGCACATCGTAAAGATTTTTCTGCGCGACCCCCTGCTCGATTTTCTGGGGGTTGTAAATCTTGATGTCGCTGACGATGGTCCGGGCAACCCGCTGGGCGATCTTGTGCAAATCCTCGCTGGCCTGGAAGTTGCCGCTGGCGTGAGCGATGGCCGCCGGGGTCATCGAGGAAAGCGGCATGGTGGCCCCGCCGGGAGGCGTGAAATACACGGGTTCGGGTTCGGTCGGCTGGGGTTTGGACTGTGCTGGTTCTTCGGGTGGCAGTTCGAAAACCGGAGATTTTGCCTGTGCTGCCTGCGCTTCGGCAGCCCGGCGGGCTTCCTCAGCCCGGCGGGCATCTTCGGCGGCCTGGCGAGCAGCTTCTTCCACACGACGGGCTTCGGCCTGTCTGGTGGCTTCCGCCTGACGGGCAGCCTCGGCCTGACGAGCCGCTTCAGCTTGCCGCTGCGCTTCGGCCTGCGCCTGACGGGCAACTTCGGCCTGACGATTTGCCTCAGCCTGACGGGCGGCTTCTTCAGCGCGACGCGCTTCTTCCGCACGCCTGGCTTCCTCAGCCTGACGGGCAGTCTCGGCCTGGCGAGCGGCGTCTTCCGCGCGACGGGCTTCCTCGGCCTGCCGCTGGGCTTCTTCCGCCTTGCGGGCTTCCTCGGTCCGACGCTGGTCTTCCTGACGGCGGGCCGCGTCTTCCTCGGCTTTGCGCTGGGCGTCGGCCTGCTTTTTCGCTTCAGCCTGCTGACGCTTCGTGTCGGCGGCCTGCTTGGCCTCTTCCTCGACGCGTCGCTGTTCACCGGTGGCGGTTGACTGATTGGCGGGGGCCGGTCCAATTCCAAGACCGGAAGCATCGGGCTTTTTCCTGAAAAACATCAGGGCTCCGATGAGACCAACCACAAAAACGACGCCAATGATGGAGTATAAAAGCATCTTCTCGAATAATCTCCTCGCCGCTCGCCCTCGATGTCACTTGCGCGACACTTCGTCGCGGGTTTCGTGAATCGTCTTCGGGAGAATCTCGCGAATACCGTGTGCGCGGGCGTATTTCTCGGTATTGAGCATGGCCTTCTTGCGAACGAAAAACGGAATTTTCTTCATTTCCGCCAACGCCGCGTCGGACCAAACCGGGTCACCGTTGAACGGTGCCTCAACAACGCCGGTGGACGCCGCCACTGGTGAACCGGCAACCGCCGCGGGTGCGGCGACCGCCTCTTCGGTCACGACTGTCTCCGGGGCTGGTTCGCCGGGCAAATCGGGCAACCGGACCGAACCGAGCACCGAGTCGTGATCGACACCGGGCATTTCACGGAACATCTCAATCAGATGAGATTCAAGGCCGAGCGTTAATGTATGTGTTACGGCATCGAAGATTACATTAGCTCCCTCCCATCCTGCAAACGGTGCGTAACGGGCGGGAAAATCAGTCACATGCGCCGGGCAACTGATGACCGTGGCGGGAACTTCATTCCGGCGCGCCGAGTGGCGTTCCATCTGCGTTCCCATGACCAGATCAGGCAGCGCATCGGTAATCCGGCGTTCGACTTCCTTGAAGTCGTCCGAATAGAAACCGTCCCATCCGCGTCTGGTGCACTCGGCCAGAAATTCCTGTGAATGCTCGCGGCTGTAAGTACCGACCGCAATCGGGCGCATGCCGATTTCCTCTTCCATCATCCGGGCGACCGCCAGTGACCGCGAGGCGTTCCCGAAAACGAACGAGCGCTTCGGCGTCAGGTAATGGCTGTCGGCGGACCGCGTGTACCACGGCACCCGGCTCACGTCTTCCGGACGGGGGTGATAGGTTCCGACGGGGCCGCCGAGTTCCTCGACCTTGGCCTGCACCTTGTTTACGAACTCGATAGTCGCCTGAATTCCGATCGGGGCATGCTCGATCCACTCCTGCCCGAACCGTTCCTTGAGGACCACCGCGGCGCGCGGCCCGATTTCCTTGTACGGCACGATGTTGAACCACGCCTGCCCGAGCTTGTCGAAATCGCCGGCGCTTCCGCCCAGCGGCAGGGCGGCATTGACCTTGATACCGCATTCATTCAGCAAATGGGTCAATTCGCGCAGGTCATCGCGGTGACGGAATCCGAGCCGGGTCAGACCGAGAATGTTCACGCTCGGTTCGGACGTCCGCTCGCCGCTCCCTTTGGCGAGGTTTTCGACCAGCCCGGCAAAGGTCATGTCCGCGCCCTGATCTTCCTTTTCGCAGAA
>JAAFHI010000836.1 GCA_013298335.1 Actinomycetota bacterium | reverse complement strand
TGTTTCCACTGGCCTTCGGGTTGTGAAAGGCGGTCGGCCACGGCGTACAGCGCCGAGGGATTCACCCCAAGCCCAAAGTGGCTCGCGAAAACTTCGATGTTTTCCGTCAGCGGGCTTTCTTTCTCGACGCAACACTGCCAGGAAACGATGCCGTCCGTTCGACTGTAGATTGAAGTCGTCGGAACGGGCGGGGAGTCCGCCATCGGGTTGTAGAGTTCGGGGTCGTCAACCCGCTGCTCACAGACCATCTCGAAAAACCGCCACGCGTGATTCGCCTTCGGATTGCCGGTGAAGGGCGATCCCATCGAGACGACGCACCGGACGAAATCCGGCGCCAGTTTCGCAAGTTCCCGCGCGTAGCAGCCGCCGAGGCTCCAGCCGACGAGGCTGACTTTCTTGCCGTACCACTCGTGAAGTTCCTTGAGGTGCGCGAGACAACCGCCGAGGACGCCGAAACGCGGACCGAAATTCACGCCGAAATTCCACGGGTGCGGCGCGAAACCGTTCCGCTTGAGAAAACGGCGCAGAACGAGCGTCGAGAGGTCGCCGCCGCCGAGTCCGGGAAAGACGAGAACCGGATGGCCGTCGCCGCGCGGCGCATTCTTCAAAAGCGACGCCGACATGAGGCCCGCGCCCCATTCCCATGACGCCCGCAGTTCCATCGCCAGCAATCCGAGCGAAGGCGAACCGATCTGTTTGCCGTCCCGTCCGGTGTGTTCGGTGGGACGTCCCTCGCCTTTTTTCTCCCGGATGATTCGTGGCTGGCGCTGCTTTCTCATGGGTTCGACTCCTTCGGAGGGAAAAATGGTTTGAACGCAAAGGAAAAGGATTGAACTACGAACCGGCGCTTTGGGCTTTCGCAACCCGGCGTCTCGGAACTTTGACTGGTTCAGCGGATTTCAAGGCAGGTTTGACGACGCGTGGCGCACGCACGCGACGCTTCGGCGGTTCTTCTTCCACCGTGGCCTCGACCAGCGCGAGCAGTTCTTCGTGGGCATCTTTCAAATACTTCGCGAGGTCACGGACATCCGGCATGATTCGCCGACAGGCCGTAAAACCGAAATCGAGTGATCCGTGATAGCTCTCGACCGTGATGTTGAGCGCGAGCCCGTGGGCGATGATCGAAACCGGGTAGTAGGTCGCGATTTTTCCGCCCGCGATGTAAAGCGGAAACTGCGGCCCCGGTACATTGGAAATCACCACGTTGGCGAGCGGCGGAATCTTGTTGGCGATTTTCGAACGGCCATAGAGCGAGGCCAGTCCGCTCATCAGCCACGGCGCGCCGACGATGGGAAAATCGGTCGGGATGATTTCCTTGAGTGAACCAAAGGATTTCTTGGCCGCGTCGGTGGACGCATTGATGGCGCGGAGGCGTTCGACCGGGTCGCCGATATTCGTCGCCAGCGAGCAGAACATCATGGCCGCCTGCGTGTTGGATTCCTTGTTGCCCGGTTCGCGCGTCGATACCGGAACCGCCGCAATCAGCGGTTTCTTCGGGATGCCCTTGTCGCTCGTCGCCGCGAGATATTCGCGCAGGGCGGAACTGCACAGGGCCATCACGATGTCGTTGAGGGTGACTTCGAAATATCGGGCGAGGCGCTTCACCTCCGAAAGCGGAAGCGATGCAGTGGCGAACAACCGCTGGTTGGTAATCGAGACATTGAGCGGGGTGCGCGGGCCGAGGGAAAGATTCTTCGCCCAGACGAAACCGCGCTTGCCGTCCGCCCCCTTGCGCGGAATGGCGAGGGTCGCGACGGTTTTCACGGCTTTGGGGACGTAAAGCGCGAGTTTGACGTATTGCGCGACCATGTTTCCGAGCGCGGCCTGCGCGAGTTCGGCGACGCCGAGCTGGTACTCGCGGCGACGGCTGCGGGCGGGCGGCGGCTTCACGTCCCGGGCCTTGGGCGTCACGTCGAGAACGGCGTGGGCGAGCGCGACGGCGGCCTGCCCATCCACGGCGGCGTGATGAAGTTTTGAATAAAAGCCGACCTGTCCCGTGTTCAAACCTTCGATGACGTAGAACTCCCACAGCGGGCGGCTTCGGTCGAGCAGGCTCGAATGGAGGCGTCCAACGTAGGTTTCGAGTTGTTCCATCGTGCCCGGCTTGGGAAGCATGATCCGCCGGATGTGGTAATCGAGATCGACGTCGTCGTCGTCCACCCAGACCGGGTCGGCGAGTTCAAAGGGCATCAACGCGAGCTTGCGCTGAAAAACGGAGGCGAGGTGCATGCGGCTCGCGACGTGTGCTTTCACATCCTCGTAAAAATCGCCCTTGTAGCCCTTCGGCAAATCAATGAGGTTCAATCCCCCGACGTGCATCGGGGTCTCGGGCGTTTCGAGATAGAGAAAGGTCGCATCCAATCCGCTGAGATGCTTCATAGACGACTGACTCCGGAAGCGGGTGTCGAAAAAAGTACGTCGGCGACGCGAAAGTCGGTCCGAAGAGTTGGCCGTGGAATTGTCCGACGGTATAGGATTCCCGCGAACCTTTGCAATATGCACTTCTTGTTTCGACGTGGAGTTTCGCCGGATGCGCTTCCTCACTCCGTCGCGGACGTCGTGTCTGCTCGCACTGTCGCTGATTGCCCTGTGCCGCGTACCGTCACGCGCCTTTCCGCAAACGACCTTGCCGACCACTCAAAAAGGCGTGC
>JAAFHI010000421.1 GCA_013298335.1 Actinomycetota bacterium | reverse complement strand
GTATTTCGCGGGCGATTTCGACGGTGACGGGAAAACCGACATCGCCGTTCGGCGCGGCAATACCTTTCTGGTCGACACCGACGGCGACGGCAAGCCGAATGTCGAGTTTACGTTCGGCGTTCCCGAAGACGTCGCGTTCGTCGGCGACTTCGACGGCGACAAAAAGGCCGATGTCGGCGTCCGGCGGGGCAATCAGTACCTGGTGGACACCAACCGCGACGGGAAACCCGAATTCACACGGGTTTTCGGCAAGGCCGAGGACAAGTTCACGGTCGGCGACTTCGACGGCGACGGAAAAGTCGACATTGCCGTCATTCGTGGAACGCAGGTTCTCGTGGACACCAACGGCGACGGAACGGCGGAAATCACGCTGAATTTCCCCGCCGAGGCGAACGACCGGGTCGTTGTCGGGAACTGGAACGGCGCCGGCAAGCCGAAACTCGGGGTCATCCGCGGTCAATCGGCCATGCTCGACGTGGACGGCACGGGGAAACCCACGAAAACCGTCGTCTGCACCGAGCCGGCGAAATAGCGGATGCCGGCCCCTTCGATGGACATCATCTACAGCCACAACAACAACTGGTTTCACGTCGATTTCGCCGAGCGGCTGTTCAACGACCTTCCCGATGACCTGAAACGGACCGCCCGGCTGCTCAATGTCATCGAATACCTCGATGTGGAACCGGCGGAACACGTCGTCGTGGTCAACTGGATGGAAGCGGTGCTCGAACCGACGCTGAAGGGACGCGAAAATGTCCTCCGCGAGCGGGTCGCCGGACGCGCCCGCCGGTCGGTCGTTTCGGCGGAGTGCGCGGAAACGACCTGGTACCGCCGCCAGTTTCAGGACGGCATCGCGTGGTCCGACATGGTGGACATCGGCTGGTTTCCCCAGACGATTCCGCTGGAGCTGTCCGACGTTCCCTACCGGTTTCTTTTCAACGGTTTGACGAATGCCGAGCGGGTCGTCATCTCCGACATGTTCGACCGGATCGACACCGAGTTCGACCGGCGGGAGATTCCCTGGACCTTTATCGCGGCGATGACGCCCGACCGCGTCGCCTTCGCCGACGACCTCGTCGCGTGGGAACCGCGGGGCTTCGTCTTTCTGCCGCCGGTCGGCCCGGCCCGGCCCGACAGCGGGCGCATCGAACGCCACCACCTCGACAAGATTCTCCGGGCGTCAAAGCTCTACATCTGGCGCGCGCACCACGATTTTCCCTATTTCGAGAGCTTTCGGGTCATCGACGCCCTGCTGCGGGGCGCTTTTCCGGTGAAAATCGACCCCTTGCACGCCGAACGCTTCCGGGAAGCCGGATGCGTCTACACCGACCTGGCCGAAATGATCGCCGCGCTCCGGGGCGACCAGCTCAAACGCTCCCTCGGCGGACTGTGCGTCCAACTGCTCGAACAACCGACGCTCGGCGAGTCTTTCCGGTCCGCCATGAAGCTATGACCGCGCCTGCCACCCAAAAATCACCCGGACTGACCTTCTGCATTCCGAACTGGAATCACCGCCGGTTCCTGCCCCGGAGCGTGCGGTCGGCCCTGCGCGCCATGCGGGCGCTCCGCGCGGAGGGCGTGGAAACCGAACTGGTCGTGGTGGACGACGCCTCGCGCGACGGATCGTTGAAATACATCGGCAGTCTGCGGAATTTTTACCCCGACCTGGCCGTGCGGGCGGTCTTTCTCCCACGGAATCAGGGACTTGCCGCCGCGCGCAACTACGGCCTGATCCACGCCGAGTTCCGCCACCTGTGCCTGCTCGACGCCGACAACGAGGTCATTCCGGAAAATATTCCCGTTTTCTATCGCACCATGCTCGAAACCGGGGCCGCCCTCGTCTACGGCAATCTGATCGTCAAGGAAAACGACCAGGCGATCCGGTTTCTGTCGAACGAGACGCTCCACACCCGGATTTACCGAAAAAACTATATCGACAATTTCGCCCTGCTCGACGGTCGGCAGGCCCTCGAAGTCGGCGGGTACGAAACCGGCCTGCGGTTTGTCGAGGATTGGGAACTGATGCTGCGGTTTCTGGCGGAACGCCGCCCGATCGTGTTCGTGCCGGTGACGCTCGGCTACTACCACCAGGTTCCGGGGTCGCTCGTGACGACCGTGGCCGAGGTCGTGGACGAGTCCATCCGCCGGGTCTATGACCAGAACCGCCACCGGAGCGAAACCGAGGCCGTGCTCGGGCGGATGTACCATCCGGCCATCGGGTGGATCATATGAACCATTCCCCGCGCCCCCTGCCGGACGCCACCGAACCGGCCAGTTTTCCGGTCCCGAAAGCGGTCGGTCTGACCATCTGCATTCCGAACTGGAACCACCAGGTTTTCCTGCCGCGCAGCCTCTCCACCGCCATCCGGGGCCTCCGGGCGCTGGCCGAAACGGGCGTCGCGGGCGAAATCCTCATTGTGGACGACGCCTCGCGCGACGGATCGGCGGGCTATCTGTTCAATCTGGCCGGGTACTACCCCGACGTCCGCATCCGGACCATCCTGCTCGACCGGAACTCGGGGCCGGCAACGGCGCGCAATCTCGGACTCCTCGGCGCGCGCTATCGGACGGTCTGCATGCTCGACGCCGACAACGAACTGCTCCCGGAGAATCTACCGGTGTTCTACCGGGCCATGATGGAAACCGGGGCGGCGTTCCTCTACGGCAACCTTGTCATCCGCGAAGCCGGAAAAGAGACCGAACTGATGTCGAATGAATGTATTACGGGGAAAATTTTCCGCGGGAACTACGTCGACAACTTCGCGCTCGTGGACGCCCGGCAGGCGCTCCAGTGCGGCGGCTTCGTCGCCGACCGCGAGTGGATGAGCAACAGCGAGGACTGGGAACTGCTGCTGCACCTGCTCAACGACGACCGGCTGGCCGTTTTCGTGCCGCTGGTCTTCGGGTACTACTATAAAAATCCCGCCTCGTTTTCGGCGGACCACGACCAGACCTACCCGATCGGACTGCGGATTCAACGGATGTACGACCAGCACCAGATCCGCAGCCACGAGGACGCCCTCATCGGACGGATGTATCACCCAAGCATCGGATGGATCATTTGAACATGGCACACCACGGCCCCACGGACCTGAACCTCCTCGACCGCCGGATTCTGCGCATCGTCGCCGCCTCGGGACTGCTCGATCTGACCCTGCGCGATGCCGCCCTGACGCCGGCCCCACCGACGTCGGCCCCGCCGCCCGACGGCCAGGCGGCGCTCGTCGCGGGCGCGGCGGCGCTCAACCGGAATCCGGCGCGGCTGTTTTCCGCCATCGACGGCGAGGACGACCCCGCGTTCATCACCGCCCACGCCGGGCTGTTCGCGGAGACCGGCGGCGACCAGCCGCCGCTCCGGGCGCTCGCCCTCGAACGTTTCGCGGAAGCCGCCACCGACGATTTCAAAAACTTCGACGTCGTCCTGGGCCGGACCTGCGCGGCGCGCGACTTCGCCCGCCTCGGTTTCCTCCTCGAACCCGAGCTGGAGGCCGGAACGCCGGTCACCGTCACCGCCGCCGGAGACGTTCATCCGGCGCTGTCGCCGTCAAAATGGGTGTTTGTCACGCTCCGGACGGACGCGGCGGCGCACCTGCAACCGCTGTGGCAATTGTTGCGGAGCATCAGTTCGAGCGACTTCGACCCGGTCGAGTTGCAGTACGCCGTGTTTCAACTCAAAGCCGCCCTCCGCGAACGGCAGGCGCAGGTCGAGGCCACCCTCGAAGCCAAAAAACAGGAAATCAGCGAACTCGAAACGAACTGGGAAATCCGGATCGGGAGGGTTGAAGCCCTCTGGAATGAACGGTTTCGCCGGTTTGAAGCCGAGCGCGAGGACTTGATCCACAGGCACGACGCCGAGCAGACCGCCCAGGAAAACCGGATGGAAGCGGAGTGGACGGCCCGGCTCAACCAGGTGACGACGGAATACGATGTGCATATCCGCAACCTGGAAGCCGACCGGGATGAGCGCCTCCGTCATCTTGAAGCCGACCGGGATGGCCGGATTGCCCGCCTGGAGGCCGACCGCGACGAGCGGATGTCACAGCTTCAGGCCGAACTCGACGAACAGTTCCGCCAACTCGAACGCGAGCGGAAAAACCGGATCGAACAGATTGAAAACGACCGGGCCCTGAGCCTCGCGCAACATCAGGCGGAAGCCGGAAAACTGGGAAGCCGCCTTCAAGCCCTCCAGGCGGAAGTTGAAGACCTCCGCCGGAAACACGAGTTCGCCGAAGCCGCCCTCCGCGAAACCCTGCACTCCAAATCCTGGCGAATGACCGCCCCGCTGCGGTCCGTTATGAACATGATGCGAGGGGAGTGAGCTGGAGCGCGCGCAGGATGCGCGCATGGTTTGAAAAAAAGCGCCGGAGGCAGCCGATTGAATCGGATTCGCCTCCGGCGCTGAATTTTTTACTCATGCGCGCAGGATGCGCGCGCTCCATCGCTTACGGCAGTCCGTTCCAGTCACCCGTAATCGGCACGTCGGTGTCGGTTCCGTAGAAGTACTGGATTTCGGCGAATCCCGACGTATT
>JAAFHI010001033.1 GCA_013298335.1 Actinomycetota bacterium | reverse complement strand
CCGATCTCCGCGCCGCCGATCATGACCGTCCGCTCGCTTCGCACCTTTCGGGCGGGTTCCGGACGGTCATGATCGGCGGCGCGGTCGTGACGTTCCTGAGTACCGCGCTGGCGATCTTCCTCCCCCGCGACGGTTATGCGTTTCACGAAAAGCGGGAAGCCGAACCGGAGCCCGCGATGGCGGCGGGAGACTGAACGGCAAAGGATGAAGGATGAAGGCGGAAGGATGAAAAAGAGAGGGATGAGGGCGGAGGGATGAGGGATGAGTCAGTACCGCCTGCGGTAGCGGGCGGGTCAGGTGGAAGGGATGAAGGCGGAGGGATGAAGGATGAAACTTTGTATGTTGAGTCCGTTTCTTCTTGTCATCGTGGTTTTTGGGGGGGCCGGGGGGTGTTCGAACCGCAAACCCGAACCATCCCCTTCATCCTTCGCTTCAAAAGAGACGAAGCCTGTTTTGCAACGGTACAAAACCGGTGATCTCGATGAAAAAGGCCGCCCCGTGCTGTATGCCGACGGGGTCGTTCCATTGGTACTCAAGGATGACTACGGCGTGATGCTCGTGAACACGGGTAACCCGGAAAATCCGTCCCCGTTGTACATTCTGGGGATTCTGAAGGAAAAACGGGTTTTCGCGACTCGTGACCGGACGGCCTTCGAGGCGGCATTGAAGGCGATTCCGAAGGGAAGTCGGGTTCAACGGTACGACAAATGCACGACTTCCTTTTCCGACGGACTTTCCGGAGGGGAGCGAGTCACGTTCGACCGGCTGGTGCGCCGAAGCGGCGGCCCCCCGGAAGCCAAATCGGACGAGTGGGACATTACCTGCACCTGTCGTTCCGAGGGCGGAGGATAAAGGATGAAAAATCCACTTCTCGCCCTGCCCTCAAGAACAGGGCTATTCGAAAACAGGCCTCGTGATCGAAGCTCATCGCGTGTTTTTTCAATGTTTTAGCCCCGTTCAGGGGGCTTGAAGCCAAACAGCCCTGTCCTTGAGGGCAGGGCGAAACCGGCGAACGCGCAAGCCGTCGGCGTTGGCCCGGCGCGATTTTACCGACGTGCTGTACAACTGGGATTGTTGTTGAGAAACCCATGAAAAAAGTCATATCTCTTTTATTTATAGTTGTTTTCGGTCTTTTTACCGCTTTTCCGGTTTTCGCGTGGAACAAGGCCGGACACATGGTTACGGGCAGCATCGCCTACGCGGTGCTGAAGGAAAAACACCCGAAAACGCTCGCGAAGGTCGTCGAACTCCTCAAAAAGCACCCGCAGTACGATTCGCTGTGGAAGGAATCGCTTGAAATCATCAAGCCCGAGGACCGCGACGAGGTGCTGTTCATGCTTGCGGCGCGCTGGGCGGACGACATCCGGCCCCTGCCGCAGTACCACCACGACAAATGGCACTACGTCAACGTGCCGTTCATTCCGCCGGGACAGCCCGATTCGTTCAAGGCCCCCGAACCGGCGAAGGAGAGCATTCTCACCGCTTTCGCCGAAAATCTGGCCGTCGTGAAGAACCCGAAAGCCCAGGATTTCGAAAAGGCGGTCGCGCTCTGCTGGCTCTTTCACCTCGTCGGCGACGGCCACCAGCCGCTGCACGCGACGACGCTCTACACAACCGACCTCAAGGACGGCGACCGCGGCGGCAACCTGTTTTTCGTGAAAGCGCCGGGCGCAACCGAAACGATCAATCTCCATTACCTGTGGGACGGGCTGGTGCAGGGGAGCGACAAGATTCAGGACGCCCGCAACCGCGCGACCGAACTGCGGCTGCGGCCCGATTTTGCCCGGAAGAAGCTGGCCGAGCTTTCCGAGAAGAAATTCGACGTCTGGGTGACGGTCGAGAGCAACAGGTTCGGACGGGAAGTGGCCTACCGGAACGGCGCGTTGAAGAGCGGCCCCGACAAGACGGCGGGCGTCGAACTTCCCGCCGATTACCTCACGGGCGCGAAGGCGGTGGCCGAGCGGCGGCTGGTGCTGGCGAGCTACCGGCTGGCGGAAGTCCTGCACGACGCCTTCAAAAAATGATGGAAAGCCCGGACGCCGCACATATATTAAGGATCGCGCGCGTACGATGAACGGCTCTTCAAAGTTTCGGGAATCGAATGGGTTCGGATTGAAGCCCGTCGCGAAGCAGTCACGAG
>JAAFHI010000530.1 GCA_013298335.1 Actinomycetota bacterium | reverse complement strand
CAAAGGCAAAAAATTTTACCCCTTGTATTACAGAATGACCGACACCGTCGGACGCGGCGCGCACTTGGCGCAGAGGCCGCGCATCGTGATGTCGAAGCTTTCCACGGTCTGCCTTCCGGGCAGGGTGCAGTGCGGCAACGGGCCGATCGAATCGAGATCGATGTCCTCGACGGACCCGCACGCACGGCACACGAAATGGTAGTGGGGGTCGAGATTCGGATCGAATCGGGCCACCCCGCCTTCAAAAACTTCCAGTACCTGACCGGCGTTCTTCAACCAGTTCAAGGTGTTATAGACGGTGGCGCGCGATGTCATTGGGAAACGCTCGTTCACGGCGACGAAAATCTCGTCCGCCGTGGGGTGATTCATGCATCCCTGAAGAAATTCGACAATGGCCTGGCGCTGCGGGGTGAGTTTCAACCCGCGCTCCCGAACCATCGTCTCCACTTTTTGTTGCGTCAGCCGTTTCATAGTGAAATTAGATTAAGTCTAAATCTGGAATTCGTCAAGAGACTTCTTTTCTTTCTTGAAGTCTTACCGCGGCACGGCGACCGAATTGATCAGTTCGTCGAGGACCTGATCGGGGGTGATGCCGTCGATTTCGGCTTCCGACCGGAGGACGATCCGGTGACGCAGTACCGGCTTGATGACCATTTTCACGTCGTCGGGCGTCACGAACATCCGTGCATTCATCGCGGCCTGGGCTTTCGAGGCCATCAGGAGCGCCACCGTCGCGCGCGGGCTCGCCCCCCAGCTTAAATTCACGCGGTCGCGGGTCGCGCGGACGAGGCCCACGATGTACTGCTGCACGCCCGGCTCGGCGGAAACGTTCCGCACCTGCGCCCGGCATTCGAGCACGGTCGAGAGATCAGGTAGCGGGGTAATCTGGACTGAGTCTAAACGACGCGCATTGAACCCGGCGTTCCAGTTGGCGATGACCTGAAGTTCCTGCTCGGTCGTGGGGTAGTCAATCAGCACTTTCAGCAGGAACCGGTCGAGCTGGGCTTCCGGCAGGGGGTAGGTCCCCTCGTACTCGATGGGGTTCTGCGTCGCCAGCACCATGAATAAAGGAGAGAGCGCGTGCGATTCCCCGTCGATGGTGGATTGCCGCTCCTCCATCGCTTCGAGCAGCGACGACTGCGTTTTGGGCGGCGTCCGGTTGATTTCGTCGGCCAGCAGCAGGTCGGTGAAGATCGGCCCTTTCCGCAGCGTGAACGTCCCGGTGTTCGTGTTGTAGATGTTCGTCCCGGTCACGTCGGCGGGCATCAGGTCGGGGGTGAACTGAATCCGGTTGAACCCGGCCCCGATGATGCGCGCGAGGGTTTTGACGGTCAGCGTCTTGGCCGTGCCGGGCACCCCCTCGATGAGGACGTGACCGTCGGCGAAGAGGCCGACCAGGATCTGGTCGATGACGTCGTCCTGACCGACGACGACCTGATGAAGCTGCTGACGAATGTAGGCGGTAACCTGGCTGACGTAATCAGACATAGAAAAGGTGTGATTCGGGTCGCGGCAAGGAAATTTCAGGTAGTGTTGGGCGACTATACCGCACGTCGGCGTTTCGGGGAAAAGAAGTTATCCCGGAAGGACCTTCGATTCCCTGAAAGAAACGGTTCGGGCAGGGCGTGAACCGCGTCACCGTCCGGCCTTGAGCAGGTCGCGGATTTCGGCGAGCAGTGTTTCCTGGGCGGGCGGCTCGGCGGGAGCCGGCGGGTCTTCGGGCTTCTGTAGTTTGTTGATCACCTTCAGCATCATGAAGATGGTGAAGGCCACAATCAGAAACTGGACGATCAACTGGATGAAGTTGCCGTAGTTGATCGCCACTTCCGGGGTCTTGTCAACGGCGGCTTTCAGGACGTATTTCATCGCCTTGAAATCAACGCCGCCCATCACCAGACCAATGGGCGGCATGATGATGTCCTCGACGATCGAGGTCACGATTTTCCCGAAGGCCGCCCCGATGATGACGCCGACGGCGAGATCGACGACGTTTCCCCGCGATGTAAAGGTTTTAAATTCCTGAATCAATCCCATTGTGGAATCTCCTGATTGTGGTTGTTTGAATGGTGCGTCCGAAGCGGCGACCGAACCGGAAACGGACTTCGACGGAAGACGGCTTCCAATCGGACGCGCCGAAAAACTGGATGAAACATGTGACGGTTGACGGAAGGTTTTCACAGCCCACGAGCATCATTCAACCTGAAAAAGAGCGTGGGCGGGAAAAAGACATCCGGGGAAATGATTTTTCCGCGCGACCGAAAGGGGCATTCCCCAAACCTACGGGGAGAGTGGCGGGAACCGCCGCCAAGCGATATAAAGACACGCTTCGAAGTCGGCCTTGGCCGCGCGTTTTGCTTTTTGCGGCGTCCGCGCGGATAATCGCCGAACGGTACCAGAGCGCAGCGTCCCGTTCGCGGGAATCAGACTGAACGATTGAACATACGGGTGGTTTCGTTATGTCGAGTATTTTGAATCCTCCGCCGCCGCCGGCCAAATCGAAAACCGACGGGGAGGCGGGGAAAGCCCTGCCTACGACCCGGCGGTTCTTCAGCCGTTACACGTTTCTGGCCGTCCTTGCGATGGCCGCCGTCTGCGGCGGACTGACCGGTCTCGCCTTCGCTTACGAGTTTCAGACTTCGGATGACTTCGAACAGGTCAAGAAACTCGCCGACTTCACGCCAAACGTCGTCACGCGGATTTATGCCGACGACGGGAAGACCGTCATCGGCGAGTTCGCGCTCGAACGCCGCGTGCCCCTGAGCTACGACGAAATCCCGCTGCGGATGCGTCAGGCGATCATGGCCATCGAGGATTCCCGCTTCGAAAAGCACTGGGGCGTGGACCCGATCGGGCTGGCGCGGGCGGCGGTGCGGAACATTTCCGCCGGACGGACGGTTGAGGGCGGCTCGACGCTGACCCAGCAGTTGACCAAGATTCTCTTCCTCTCGCCCGAGCAGACCTTCACCCGCAAGGCGCGCGAGGCGCTCATCGCCCTCCAGATCGAACGCCAGTTCAGCAAGCAGCAGATCATGGAGTTGTACTGCAACCAGATTAACCTCGGCGGCGGGGCCTACGGCATCGAAGCCGGGGCGCAGTATTACTTCGGCAAACCCGTCAAGGACTGCACCATCGAGGAATGCGCCGTGCTGGCCGCGATTCCGAAGGCCCCGTCGGGCTATTCGCCGGTGCTCAATCCGAAGCAGTCGCTCAAGCGCCGCAACCTCGTCATCCAGAACATGATGGAAGAGGGGTTCATCACCCAGGCCGAGGGCGAGACGGCGAAGGCCACCGAAATCAAGCTCAAGGTTTCCTCCACCCGCGAAATCAACAACAGCGGCCCCTATGCCTACTTCGTCGAGGAAGTCCGGCGGGAACTGGAAGAGAAGTTCGGGACGCGCGGCACGCACACCGGCGGGATGCAGGTCATCACAACCGTCAGCGCCGACGGCCAGATTCGCGCGCAGAACGCCGTCCGGGCCGGACTGACCGCCTATGACCGGCGGCACGGCGGCAAATGGCTCGGCAATGTGCCGAACATCAAGGCTGAAGTGAAGGATCTGAGCCGCTACAAGCACCCGGAATGGTCGCTGCGGTTTTTCGAGGGCATGTATGTGCATGGCCTCGTCACGAGCGTGAGTCCGCGCGGCGCGGAAGTCAGTTTCGGCCAGTATCACGCGACGGTGGCGGGCAAGGATATGGGAATTGCGGGAACCGCGCCCGACCGGGCCCTGAAGGAAGGCGATCTCGCGGTGTTCCGCATCCGGAAGATGGTCCCGCCGCCGGACCTCCCCGCGCCGGCTTCGGACAACGGAAAGAAACCCGCCGCCGACACCACGACCGACA
>JAAFHI010000959.1 GCA_013298335.1 Actinomycetota bacterium | reverse complement strand
GGTCCGGGTGGGTTTTGCCCGGACGAAAACCCTCGCGAAAATCGCGCAGACCGTGGCGAAACGCTACAACGAGGGCATCGCCGACCTGACCGACGGCGTGGGGCTCGACGAGATTCTCGACAGCGTTCCGATTGCGGAGGTCTGGGGCATCGGACGCCGCCGGCTGGCGATGCTCGCCCGTCACGACATCAAGACCGCCCGCGATCTGCGCGACGCCGATGACGGCTGGCTGCGGAACCGATTGACCGTGACGGGGTTGCGGACGGCGCTCGAACTGCGCGGCATCGCCTGTCTGGAGCTGGAAGATCCGCCGCCGCCGCGCCAAAGCCTGATGTCGTCGCGCGGGTTCGGGCGCATCGTGACCGACCTCGACTCCCTGCTGGAAGCCGCCGCCCTGCACGCGACGCGCGCCGCTGCGCGGCTGCGCCGACAGGACACGACGGCGGGCGTCATCGAGGTCTTCATCACGACCAACCGGTTTGCGAAAGTGCCGCAGTATTCGGCGGCGGCGGTCGAGTATCTGGGCCGTTCGACCGATTTCACGCCCGATTTCGTGGCGGCGGCGCAGCGGGCGGTGGCGCGGATCTTCCGTCCGGAATTCCGCTACCACAAACTCGGGGTGACGTTGCTTGAACTGCGTCCGGCGGAGGTCGTCCAGCCGAATCTCATCCACGCGCCGCTGACCGAGCGCCAGCTCGCCGCGCAGCGCGCCATGGACGCCATCAATCAGAAGTTCGGCCCCGACACGCTTCGAATCGCGGCGGAAGGGAAGAAGAATCAGCCGTGGCGGATGCGCCTCGCTCACCGGACGCCCCGCTACACGACGCGCTGGAATGAACTGCTGAGAATCCGGGACCGGTAGGCCCCGATTCCGTTGGGAGCGATGAACGAATTGTGGATTTGGCAGGGAAGAGCATCCCTTGCCACATCCTTTAGGCTGTCGATTCACCTGTCTTGCGCGCGGAAACACGTTTTTTCGAGGGTTTTTCGGGAAAAACGACGGTGCGATACATGTCCGAAAGACGAAGCTCGCATTTGATTGAGGTGAGTTGAAGGACAGCGCCCGGTTCGGTGAAGTCAGTTGGCGTCCACATTCGGTTTTTTTGCTTGATGAAGTGGGTCACGCGCATACGGCCCGAATCCACCAGTACGTATTCCCTGAACGTTGGAATCGTCTGGTATTGGGCGAATTTCCGGTTGCGATCTTCAATGGCCGTTGAAGGCGACAGAATTTCAATGATGACCGTCGGATTGACGAGCGTGAGAATGCCGCCGACGGATTCAAATTCGGGTTTCGGACAGGCGACCGAAATATCGGGGTAAAGGTAAGGACTTGAAATCTCGACCTTTACCCGCTGATCGCCGCCGAAGACTTCACAATCTCCTTCATCCAAACGTGAGTCCAGTCGGCGGATGATATTTCGCTGGATTCGATTGTGGTCGGGTTGTGCCCCGGCCATCATCGTCACGAGGCCGTCGTGGAAGATGTATTTTCGGTCCGAAGCCAATTCGAGCGCGAAATATTCTTCCAGCGAGTAGTACCCAGGTTTCCGAATGGTCAGCATCGCCGATTTTCAACCAGTAATGATTCGCTTCGCTTCTTCGCGCGCCCATTCGTCGGCGGCGAGAATGGTCTCGACGCTGTCGGTCGGTTGCAGGTCGTGCCGGTTCATGACGGTTTCGATGGTTTGCGGAATTCCGTTGAAGCCGATTTTTTCATCGAGGAACGCGGCCACGGCTTCCTCGTTGGCGGCGTTGAGGACGGCGGGCATCGTTCCGCCCGCGCGCAGGGCGTCGTAGGCGAGCCGCAGGCAGGGGAATTTCTCGAAATCCGGGCTGTAAAACTCAAGTTTTCCGATTGAAATCAGGTCGAGTTGGGCGATGTGCGCACCGAGGCGTTCGGGATAGGTCAGGGCGTACTGAATCGGATGGCGCATGTCGGCGACGCCGAGTTGCGCGACCACCGAGCCGTCCACGAATTCGACCATCGAATGCACCGTGGACTGGGGATGGATGATGACGTCCACTTTTTCGACCGGAACGTCGTAAAGCCACCGCGCTTCAACCACTTCGAGGCCCTTGTTCATCAGCGTCGCCGAGTCGATGGTGATTTTCCGGCCCATGACCCAGGTCGGGTGCTTGAGGGCCTGGGCGACGGTGATGTTTGAAAAATCTTCCTTCGCCATCTGACGGAACGGACCGCCGCTCGCGGTCAGGACAAGCCGTTTGACCTCGGTCGTCCGTTCGCCGCGCAGGCACTGGTGCAGCGCGTTGTGTTCGCTGTCCACCGGGAGAATTTCCG
>JAAFHI010000453.1 GCA_013298335.1 Actinomycetota bacterium | reverse complement strand
CCCCGGTAATCGGCACGTCGGTGTCGGTTCCGTAGAAGTACTGGATTTCGGCGAAGCCGCTGGTATTCGAATTCCTCAAAAACCACTGGTTGCCGCGGACGATCCCGATGGTGTCGGTCCCGTTGCCGTCCCAGTCGCCGACCACCGGCTTGTCGCCCGCGGTGCCATAGAAGAACTCGAAATCGGCGATGCCGGTCGTGTTGGTGTTCCGGATGTAGACGAAGCCGTTGGTCGGACGGAAACAGCCGATGGTGTCCACGCCGTCGCCGTTCCAGTCACCGGTGATGAAGATGTCGGTGGACGTTCCATAGGCGAACTGGATGTCCGCGTTGCCTTCCGTGTTGGTGTTTTTCAGGAAGATCGTGTTACCGCGGACGATGCCGACCGTGTCGATGCCGTCGCCGTTCCAGTCGCCGACAATCGGAATGTCGCCCGCCCCGCCGAAGGGGAACTGAATGTCGGCGAATCCGGAATTGTTGGAGTTTCTGAGGAAGAACGTGCCGTTGCGGTAGATGCCGATGGTATCCACCCCGTCGCCGTTCCAGTCGCCCGCGACCGGCACGTCGCTGGTTGTGCCGTAGAAGAATTCGGCGTTGGCGATGCCCGTGTCGTTGGTGTTCCGGATGTAGACGAAGCCGTTCGACGGACGGAACTGGCCCGGCGTCGAGGCCCGGAAGGTCGGCGCGGCCTGGGTAATCGTAAAGGTCTGGCCGGAAATGGTGATCGTGCCGGTCCGGGCGATGCCGCGGTTGGCCGCGACCGCATACTGGAGGGCGCCCGAGGTCGTGCCGCTGGCCGCGCCGGTGAGGGTAATCCACGACGCGTTGCTGGTCGCGGTCCAGGGGCATCCCGCCGTGACCACGACGGTGGTCGTGCCGGTGCCGCCCGTGTTTGAAAACGAGGCGCTGCCGGGGGTCGTGCCAGTTCCGCACTGCGTTCCGGTGGTGCCGTTGATGACAAAGGGCAGGCTGACGGGGGTCGCGCCGTCGGCGATGTCGCCCCACGTCGAGGTCGTGGCGTTGAACTGCCGCGCCGGCGCACTTGCCGCCGTCACATTGGGAGGCACGAACGGCCCCGATGCCAGGCTTCCCGACAAAGCCCATTCGATCCAGTAGGTTCCGGGCGAAAGCTGGCCGAACGGCCACTGGACGGTGATGGCCATGACTGGCCGTTGCGTATCGGTCGCGCTCGACGAGATGCGGTAAGCGCCCGACCAGGTGTTTGAAAGTACCGTGGTCGTGGCCGCCGTGCCGATGATCGTGCCGCCCGCGCCGGGGACGCCATTGTAGAGCCGCAGCGTCGTCACGCCGGTGAGCGTGCTGACGGGCGGGTTGGGGCTTCCGGTCTGATAGCCGTAGAACGTGACTGACGCCGGATTCCACCCGCCCGCCGGGACGGTGAAATCTTCGGCCACGGTGGTGGTGCCGACCGCTCCCGCGCCGAGCGAGCCGCCGGAAAGGAAACTCGCGTCCGCACCGTTGGACGCGACGCCGGTGTCGGTTCGGACGGAAGGCGTCGCCGTCAGGACGCCGAGATTTCCGCCAATCGGGAAGGGGCTCGGCTCGGCGTTAATGGTTGCGGTCGTGCTGTTGGCGAAGCCGTTTCCGTTGGTGACGCGCACCCAGTAACGGGCGCGCGTCGTCAGCGCGGGCGTGGTGAGACTGCTCGCGAATGCCCCGCCGACTGGCGCGGAGGTGTCGGGCGCTTCGCCCTGGTACCATTGATAGGAAAGGTTTTGGCCGGAGGCCGTGACGCTCAGGGTCGCCGTGTTTCCGGTGTTGATGTTGACGCTCTGCGGCTGGGCGGTCACCACGGGGCGCGAATTGGCCGTCGGCTGGAGTGGCGCGCGGTAGGCCCCGCGCCCGTGGGTGAAGGCGATCAGGTTGGTTCCTTCGATGACGAGTGTCTCCGTCACCGTGTTGGCGAAGCCGGAGTTTTCCACCAGCCAGTTCGCGCCGCCGTTGTCGCTGGTGAAGACGCCGATGTCGGTGCCGACGAACAGCCGCGACGAGTTGGTCGGATCAACCAGAATGCAGTGAACCGGGACGTCGGGAATGGCCGAACCGGCCACCCCGTCGAGGCCGGACCAGGTCGCGCCTCCGTCAATGGATTTCCACACATGGACGTCGCCGAATGTCGAGTAGGTGGCATAGACGATGTTGGAATTGTTCGGATCGAACGCCACCCAGGAAACGACCCCGGAGCGGGGTTGCGATGAGGCCCAGACGGTGGCGTTCGTCGCTGAAAGGGCATTGGCCGTCCGGAAGATGGGGCCACCGCCGCGCCCGGCGACGACGAGATTCGAGTTCGACGGTGAGACGGCAATCGCCGTGATGCCCGACAAGGTCCCGGAAAAAAGGTCGGCGCTGGCCTGTCGCCAGGTCCGCTGGCTGTTGTCGGAGCGCCACATGCGGCGTCCGCCGGTCCAGAACCGCTGCGGGTTGTTCGGGTCGATGGTGGTCGGCGTGATGAACTGAAACCGGTCGTCGCTCAGGCCGATGGTCGCCCCGGTGAACGAGCCGCCATTTCCCGACCGCCGGAGGCTGGCGTTCTGGGTCGCGCCATAGATGTTGTTGACGTTGGTCGGATCGACCGCGACATAGGCTCCGTCGCCGCCGATGATGGAGGCCCAGTTGTTCGCGCCCGCGGCGTCGGTTCCGCGAATCGTGCCGTTGTCCTGGGTTCCGCCAAAGTAGGTCTGGCCGCCGGGATAGACCGCGCCGTTGTAAAACTGGGTCACCCCATAGCCATTGTTGAGCGAGGTCCAGAAGACGCTGCCGTTGTTGGTGCTGCACGGCCCCGTGTTGCCGGTCGAGGTTGCCGCGCGGACATTGTCGCTGCGGAAGATGCCGCCGTCGGTGCCGTAGAAAATCGTCTGGTTCGACGTTCCGTTGTACTGCGGATGAAACACGATGACGTGATGGTCGGCGTGAACGTACCGCTGGTTCGTGGTCGCCGCCCACCAGTGGCTCATCTGGCCCCAGTTGGCCCCGCCGTCGTCCGATCGGAACGCGTCGATGCCGCCGCAGTAGACGATGTTTTCATTGACCGGGTCCACCGCGAGGCAGTTGTCGTACCACCCCTGATTGAAAAAGGCGTCCGCGCCCCCGCCGCAGTTCGAGTTGAACAGGTTGACCGTGTTGGAGAGCAGCGCGGTGTTGAGCTTGGTCGGGCTCGTGTTGCGGACCTGCGCCGTCCACGAACCGCTGTCGCCGTTGGCCGTCGAGCGGAACACCGCGAACAGCCCGTTGTTGTAGTTGTTGCCCGACTGGACGCTCGCCGACAGGGCGTAAATGACGCTCTGGTTGGACTTGGCGATGGCGAGAGAGGTGCGGCCCATGCCGGTTTCGGTGTAGACCGTGTCCCACGTTCCCGCGCCGTTGGCATTTGTGTTTCTCAGAATCGACCCCTGCGCGAAGTTCCCGACCGAGGCGAACAGGGAGTCGTTCGCCTGATCGGTCCGGATGACGAGGTCCTGCACGCCGCCCGAAACGGTCGTCGTGAAGACCTGTGTCCAGTTTGCGCCGCCATCGGTCGAGCGGAAGATGCCGGTGCGCGTCCCGGCGTAGAGCCGGCTCGCGCTGTTCGGGCTGACGACGATGTCGTTCACGAAAAAGAAATCCGACGTGTTGGTGGTGGTCAGGAAGTTCCAGGTGTTGCCACCGTCGGTCGTTTTGAAGATTCCCGCGCCGCGCACCGCGTCGGCGTTGAAGAAACCTTCACCCGTTCCGGCGTAGATGATGTTCGGATTGGTCGGGTCCATCGCGAGCGAGGAGACGGCGATGTTCGACAGCGTGTCGGTGAGCGGCGTCCAGCTTCCACCCGAGTTCGTCGTTTTCCAGACGCCGCCCGCGACTCCGGCGGCATACATGGTGGCCGGCGTATTCGGGTCAATCAGGATGGCGCGCGTCCGTCCGCCGATGTTGCCGGGGCCGAGGGGCGTCCAGTTCCCGGCCAGCACGGCGGCTTTCGCGTCGCCGCCCGCCTTCATCTCGTTCCGCGAGGGCAGATGCTGATCAAGAACGGTTGAATACTGCTCCATCCGGTCGGCCTGTTCGCGGGCCGCGACATACCGCTCGACCGGCAGCGCCGTCATGCCTTCCGGCAGGCGCTTTTGAAGGTAGTACTCCATCGCTTCGCCGGGACTGTCCGTGCGTTTCGGTCCCTCTTCCTTGCCACCGGGACCTTTCGCCGTTTCGACGAATTCTTCCCTGACCGGCCCCCGCGTCACCGCTGACGCGGCTTCCGGCTTGTTCTTCTTCCCCTTCTTGCGCCTGT
>JAAFHI010000229.1 GCA_013298335.1 Actinomycetota bacterium | reverse complement strand
TCGGGTTTCAGGTTCAAACCAGGAAAAGGTTTCGGGTTTCGGGTTTCGGGTTTCAGGTTCAATCTAGGAAAAGGTGTCGAGTTTCGGGTAGAGCGTTTGCCAAAGTTCAATCCAGGTTAACCAGTTTCTACCTGAAACCCGAAACCCGAAACCCGAAACCTTTTCTTCACCTGATACCCGACACCCGAAACCCGAAACCTTTTACTGCGGACGGTACCTCAGAATCGTGCCCCCCTGGCCGACGGCCCAGCCGAGGGTTTCGCTGAGGAAACAGGCATCGTACAGCACGGTTCCGGCGAGTGTCTTCTCTTCCCGCCAGCTTGTGCCGCCGTCGCCGGTCGTCCAGACGGCGACTTCGAAGGGCGGCGAATTCTCGCGGGCCATCACCGCGCCCATCGTCCAGCCGACTTTTTCGTTCACGAAATGGGTCAGGTGGTAGCCGGGAACGGTCGTCCGGCGCTCGACCCACGTCGCGCCGCCGTCCGTGGTACGAAAAACCGTGACGAAGCGGGCGTCACCGCGATAGACCTCGGTCACGACGAACCCGCGCTGGGCATCCTGAAACCGGAATTTCATCACTTCGGCGGTCGTGACGGCGAACTGAATCGGGCATTTGACCCACGTTGTGCCCCCGTCATCGGTCAGAAACAATCCGGCGGGCCGTAAAATGCCCTTCCCGTAGAAATTGCCGGAAGTCCATCCGTGTTTTTCATCGGTGAACTGCACACCGGTAAAGGTCAGTACCGCGTCGGTGAGCGATGTCGGACGCTCGACGACCCGGCTGATGCCCTCGCATCTGGTCCAGGTCTTCCCGCCGTCCTCGGTTCGAAAGACCGAACTGTAATTCCCGGCGGCATACCCCACGTTGGCATCGACGAACCATACCGACTGGGCGTCGAGGTCGGCCAGTCGTTTCCAGGTCGTGCCGCCGTCGGTCGTGCCGAGCAGCCCCGGTTCGTCCTCCGAACCGCGCGGATCGACGCCGAGCGAGCCGCCGACCAGTGCCCAGCCGCGATTTTCATCGAGGAAATAGACCGAAGTCACCCCGGCGCGGGTTCCGGTGACCTGTTCGAACCACGTCTGTCCGCCGTTGACAGTGTGGAGAATCGTCCCGTGTCCGCCGCCGATCCAGCCCAGATTGGCATTCACGAACTGGACGGTCCGCAAATCGGTCCGCGTCGGCGACAACTGCCGCTGCCACGGAGACGGATCGAGGCTGAAATTGGGGTTGAACGGGGGCAGATTCGAAACGACGGCGGGAAATACCGTGGCTTCGGGACGGTTCGGCAGCACTTTCGCGGGCGGACCGGGGGCAATCACGACCGGTTTTGACCCATCGCCTGTGGTCCCGTCTCCTGGCGGCGGCTTGACCTCCGGGTCGGCGGGTTGGTTCGGCTTCTTTTCATGGTCGATGACGACCGGCAGCGGCGGGTCGTCGGGACGCCGGGGCGTGACGACCAGATTTCCGGGAAGATTTCGAATGATCGGGGTGTTCGGCGGTCCGTCGAAGCCGGTGATGAAGGCGTCGCGGATGCCCAGTTGGCGCGCCGCCCGGCTCGCTTCCGGCATCGAGGCGAAGCGTCCGACGCGGACGCGGAAATAGAGCCCCTTGTTCGGGACGTTGGCTTTCACGTAGTAGGCCGTCAGCCCCTTCGCCTGATACCGGGCGACATTTTCACGCGCCACGCCTTCGTCGTTCACCGACGCCGTCTGGATGGTATAGGTCCCGCCCTGCGCAAAGGCGTTGCCGGAGACCAGCATGAGAATCGCCATAACGGCGCTCAGGCCGAATCCCGAAAGCAGAAATCTCATGGGCATACTCGAAAAACCGAATGTCGAACCGGATGGTGCAGGATGCTTCACGAACAATACAGGGTTTTGGCAAAGATGTTCAGCCCCGCCGGTGAAGTCAAGCCCACGGAAGAGAATGCGGAATGCGGAATGCGGAATGCGGAATGCGGAATGCGGAATGCGTCGAATTGTATTCAGGGATTCCACGAGTCAAACGATTTCAGGTGAAAACCGTCTTTTTCTTTATTCCGCATTCGATATTCGATATTCCGCATTCTCTTCCGCATTCCGCATTCCGTCTTGTCGCTTCCCGAGCAGCGTGGGAGAATGGTCGGCGTAAACCACCCCACCGGAGCTGAATCCGAATGAAAGAAGAACTTGATGTCTTCCATCGCCATCTCGCGAAGGAACGCCTGAAACGAACCTCGCAACGCGACCTGATTCTGGAAGTTTTTCTGGAAACGGAAGATCACGTCAGCGTCGAGGAACTCTACGACATGGTCAAGCGACGCGACACAACCGTTGGATTTACAACGGTTTACCGGACCATGCGCCTGCTTGTCGAAGCCCGGCTCGCCCGGGAGGTGAATTTCAACGACGGACGGACGCGCTACGAGCACGAATACAAGCACGACCACCACGACCACCTGATCTGTACCGAGTGCGATGCGCTGATCGAGTTCGTCAGCCCGGAGATCGAACGCTTGCAGGAAGAAATCGCCCAGAAGTTCGGTTTTGTCATCACCGATCACAGCCACCGGATTTTCGGCGTCTGCAACGGCCACTACACCAAGACCGGCGAACTTCCCCCCTACTGCCGGAAACGACAGAACGGCGACCTTCCCCCCGCATCCTGATTTTCAACCCTTTTCCCGATTGAAAAACCCTCACGTTGTCATCGTTGGCGCGGGACTCGGCGGCCTCGCGGTCGCCCTCCGTCTGCGCGCGCGCGGCTTTTCCGTCACCCTGCTCGAAAAAAACGACCGCGTCGGCGGCAAGCTCAACCTCGTCGAACGCGACGGCTACCGGTTCGACACCGGCCCGTCGCTGATGACGATGCCGGACGTGCTGCGCGACCTCTTCGCCGTCGCCGGCGAGCGGATGGAAGACCATCTGACGCTCGAATCGCTCGAACCGCTGTGCCGCTACGACTGGCCCGACGGCACGCACCTCGACGCGTCGAGCACTCTTCCCCGGATGGTCGCCGAACTCGAACGGGTCGCGCCGCGCGACGTGGCCGGGTACTTCCGATTCCTGAGCTACGGCGCGGACCTCTACACCGCGACCGCCGAAACCTTTCTTTTCAATGACTTCCGAGATCTTCGCAAACTGTGGAAGAGCATCACGCCGCATCTGTTGCGGCAGTTGCCCCGGATGGCGACGACCAAAACCGTCGCCGACAAGGTGCAGGAATTTTTCACCAGTCCGCACCTTCAGCAGTTGTTCAACCGGTTCGCGACCTACAACGGATCGTCGCCCTACCGGGCGCAGGCGACGTTCTGCCTGATTCCCTATGTCGAGTTCGGCATCGGCGGGTGGTACGTGAAGGGCGGGATGTACCGCATCGCGGAAGCCCTCGAAGCGGTGGCGCGGAAAAACGGCGTCCAGCTTCGCACTGGGGCGAGCGTGGCCGAAATTCTGGTTGCGAACGGCAAAACCGGGGGCGTCCGGCTGGAATCCGGCGAAACGATTGCCGCCGAGGTCGTTATCGCCAACGCCGATTCGCTCTACACCTATTCGTCGCTCATCGGACGGGAAAACCGGAAAATCTTCACCGACCGGAAAATCGCCAGAATCGAGCCGTCCTGCTCGGGATTCATCGTCCTGCTTGGAACGCGGAAAAAGTTCGACCGGCTGGCGCACCACAACATTTTCTTCTCGCGGGACTATCCGAAGGAATTCACCGACATTTTCGACCGGCTGCAACCCGCGCAGGACCCGACGATTTACGTCTGCTCGACGAGCCGGAGCGACCCGGAGATGGCCCCGCCCGGCTGCGAAAACCTGTTCGTGATGGTCAACGCGCCCGCGACCTCGCCCGCCTTCGACTGGGACGACATCGCCGCCGACTACCGCAATCTGATCGTCAAACGGCTCGAAGAATTCGGCCTCGACGGTCTGAGCGACAGCGTTGAAGTCGAGGAAATCATTACGCCGAAACGGTTTACGGGCTGGTTCAACGCCTGGCGCGGGTCGATTTACGGCCTGTCGTCAAACAGTCTGACGAGCGCGTTCCTGCGTCCGCCGATCCGGGCGCGCGACATTCGCGGCCTCTATTTCGCGGGCGGCAGCACGCATCCGGGCGGCGGCATCCCGCTCGTGCTACTCTCCGGAAAAATCGCGGCGGAAGCCGTCGAAACCGATCTGAAACAGTAGCCCGACCGTCAGGAAGGGCTTTCCGAGAACCATCAAATGAAAAATTCCGAATTGATCTACCAACTGCTCTGCGAGGACGTCCGGCTCGAAGTCGGCAACAAACTGAGCTTCATGGGCGTGTTCCAGGACATCTACGTTGACCAGCTTCCGGTTCAACTGCCCCGCATCGCCATCTGCAATCACTGGCGCGGACAGGGACAGTACCTCTCGGAAGTCCGCATCCTCGCGCCCGGCAAGAAAGCGGTCGTGGCCGCCTCGACGCCCTCGCCCATCGAAATTCCGCCGGGCGGCTACGCCAACAACGTCAATTTCTTCATGGGACCGACTTTCACGCAGGAAGGCGAATACACCGTCCAGACGCTGCTCGATTCGAATCTCTTTTCGGAAACCGTGTTCCGCGTGACGATCGTCAACCAGCAGGGCACACGGAACGGCGAGGAAGATCTGGGATTACTGAATTGAGGTGCGAATGCACCGCCAGACAATAGCCGCGCCCGTCAGGGCGTGGATCGCGCGGCACGCAGACGCCGGAGCGCCAACGGCGCGGCACAAAAAACCGGAAGTGCCGCCGCTGGCGCGGCTCACGAATTTTTCCCGCACCGCTACCCCGCCCTCACGGGCGGGGCTATTTTCTGCCAGCGCATCCGCGCCTCTTCAAATCTCAGGCAGAAGCTAAAACCCGTGGTTTTTCAATCCTTTAGCCCCGTTTACGGGGCTTGAAAACGGGTAGCCCGGTCCTTGAGGGCCGGGCGGCGCGGCGAAATCACCAGGATTCATTCCCAACCGGAATCCCCGTTTCGATGGTTTCGTGGAGATTCGACCCGGAAATACCGGCCAGAAGTTCCTCAAGGTTGAGAACACCGGGATAAATACGTTCCTGCGTGACGTCAAACTCCTGGTCAAAGTCAGCCATAAATCCCCTCACTCCTTTTCGTAGTACTTCCCCGGCTCGGTCGTTTTTCCATCCGCAAGTTCAGAGTATCCCGCTTGAGCGGGAATTCTTTACCCCAGAATCTCCATTTTTGGGACTCCCCCCCAATTCACTTCAAAATTCACCCTGTTTCCCCAAAAAATCACACAGGTTGATGAATTTCCCCGCTGAAGCGGGAAACTCTAAACCCGGCGGGCCGCTTGCGACGGGATTGTGCGTTGTCGTACAAAGACTTTTTCACCCCAACGACTTTTTCGGAGGAGTCCCTGGTCCATGTACCTCGACGAATTCAAACGCCAGCTACCGGATGCCGACCAACAGGAAACGGGCGAATGGCTCGACGCGCTCGAACAGATCGTCAATGAAGAAGGCAGGGAACGCGCCCAGTTCGTGCTGCGCAAACTGTTGAAGAAATCGCGCATGATGCACGTCGGTTTGCCCGAGCTGGTGCAGACGCCCTACATCAACACGATTTCGCCCGAGCAGGAGGCCAAATTTCCCGGCGACGAGGAGATGGAACTGCGGATTCGCCGGATTGTCCGGTGGAACGCGGTGGCGATGGTCATCCGGGCAAATCACCACTATCCGGGCATCGGCGGTCACCTCGCGACCTACGCGTCGTCGGCGAGTCTCTATGAAGTGGGCTTCAACCACTTTTTCCGCGGCAAGGACGACGGCCACGGCGACCAGATTTTCTATCAGGGTCACGCCGCGCCGGGCATCTACTCGCGGGCGTTCCTCGAAGGCCGGCTGACGGAAGACCAACTGGAGCATTTCCGCCGCGAATCGCTCGGAAAAGGGCTATCGAGCTATCCGCACCCGCGCCTCATGCCCGATTTCTGGGAATTTCCGACGGTTTCGATGGGTCTGGGGCCGATCAACTCGATCTATCAGGCGCGTTTCAACCGCTATCTGCACAACCGGGGCATCAAGGACACCTCGAATTCCCGCGTCTGGGCCTTCCTCGGCGACGGCGAAACGGACGAGCCGGAATCGCTCGGCGCGCTGCATCTCGCCTCGCGCGAGGGTCTCGACAACCTCACTTTCGTCAT